>CAJOIN010000197.1 GCA_905234515.1 uncultured Selenomonas sp. | reverse complement strand
TAGCGGGAGTCCACCATGCTGGGAATATCATGCTCCCTGGCATAATCCAGCAGCAGGGAGCGGAGCCTGGGCGTCACCGTGCCGGAGCCGTAGTCACTGATGACAATGCCCTGCATCCTGGGCAGCACTTCCCTGACATAGCCCAGCAGCTCCCGCTCATGGGCAGGGGAGAGGGGCTCTTTGCTCTCATTGTCCACCCGCACAATCTGCTGGCTGACCGTGGCCCGTCCCCCTGCGATAATGCGGGTTTTGGAGATGGTGGGGCGCCCTGAGTCGCAGAGCAGCCCTTCCGTCACGGCACCATTTCCCTCCAGGACCTCCTTCAGCCCCCTGCCGTTGGCATCCAGGCCCAGAAGCCCCAGGGCAAAGGGTGTCCCCCCCAGGGTGGCTATATTGTTCACCACATTGGCCGCGCCTCCGGCCACAATGCGTTTCTCCGCCTGCTCCAGCACCAGCACCGGCGCTTCCCTGGAAATGCGGGAGATGCGTCCCATCAGGTAGATATCCGCCACCGCATCCCCGGCCACCAGAATGCGGCAGCCCTCAATTTCAGAGACCAATGCTTCCATTTCTTGCTTCATGCCAGAGTCCTCCGTTGCTTACCAGGGCAGGAAATCCCAGGTAACGCTCCAATTATGGCTCTTGCCCCGGTAGCGCAGGACGAGCTGGGAACAGTGCATATCGTGGAACCAGTAATAGTCCACCTCATTCAGTTCCCGTTTATCCATATCGTACCGCAGGCCCACCAGGAGCCTATTCTTGTCATCCACGCGGTAGCTGACTCCCGTATCCACTTTGCGGGAAAAATCGTCCAGGTCGTAATCGAACAGGGAATTTTTGGTGTTTTTATTGGAATAGGAATAGCGCCCGTAAACCGCCCAGCGGTCATCAAATTCCTTGATGGTGGTGGCTGACCAGTCAAAGCCCCTGTTTTGGGAATCATCATAGGTTTCCTGGGTAAGGGAGTAGCCCACATTCAGGCCCAGCCACCAATTCTTGCCCAGGGTAATGGGATCACGGGAGAGTTCGGCACGGTAATAGCGATGCATACTTCTCACATTGCCCGAGCTCTTGTACCAGCGGCCCAGCTCACCCTTCAGAGTATAATTCAGGTGGGAGCGGAAACCCACCGGGCCTCCGTAGGAGTAGATAAAGGAAGGCTCCCGCTTCAGCCAGCGATCCTCACCGTCCTTATAATAGCCATATGCTACCTCAAAGTTGGCCTTGCCCCAGTTGTAATTGAGTGTGCCCCGGCTTCTCATGCCATGCTTGCTGCTGGCGTACAGATGAGCCCTGCCGTACAGCCCCCCCACCAGGGGAATGCGGAGATTCTGGGCGATCCAGACACCTTCCCCCTTGGAGTAGCCTACGCTGGGAAAATTGTCCTTGTTCTTCGCTCCCGGCTCCATGCTTTGCTCATAGCGCTCACGGGTGAACAGCACCTTATCCTTCGCCCAGAATTTTGCGTTCTCCACAATCATCTTGTCATTGGGATAGATGGTAATCTTATCGCCGCTCACATGATAATCCGGCTTTTTCGCGCCGCATTTCGTGGTGGTGCCTTCATAGATAATGATCTTATCCGGGTAGAACTCGAATTTTTTGCCGGACACATACTGATGATCAACCTTGCCCTTGGCCAGTTCCATGGTGCCTGTCCGCTCGCCGTAGCGGTAGAAGGTATTGACACCATCCAGGGTAATGCGGGCCTGTCCGGGGGTGAGCTGCAGCATATGGGCCTCACCGGGCACGGCAATTTCCTGTTTCAGGGTATTGCCGGTAACCAGGCCATCCACGGCATCGAACTGGTGCCCGTCCATCTGCACGATATGCACTTTGCCACGAGCGGTGAACTCCCCGGTATTCTGGTCATAGGTCAGCTCATCGCCCTCGAAGGAAGTGGGCACAGCCTTCGTGGCATCCACCGGCCGGCGCAGGCGCTGCTTCATTTCCTCGGTGGCCCGCACCAGCTCCTCCTGCTCCTCCGTCAGCTTGTTCATCAGCCTGGCGCGGCGCCTGTTTTCAATAAAATCCAGGATGTCAGCTCCCGTGTCCGTCTTCGCTTTGTAAACGGTCTCTGCCATAGCCGTTCCCGGCAGCAGCGACAAGGCCGAAAGCACGGCCAGCGCTGCCGCCTGTGCCTTAAATTTCGTATTCAATGGCAAAATCTCCTGTTCTCAAATAAGGAACTTCATTGCTGTTCCAAAGCTTACTCTATAGTACAACATTTAGCGTAGTTTATCAAATTGGAATTTGCAGCAAACCCCTTAAGGAACTGCTTCGCTTTACCTAAAAGACAGGAATACAGATCCCCCAAACTCCGCGCCCAAGGATGGGCGCTGCCGCCCTCGTTCTCCAAGGAAGGGAACAAGGGCGGCGGTTTTCTTTGGTTACTTTCTTTGTCAACACAAAGAAAGTAACACCACCAGCCTTGCCCGTCAGCGAAAAGCTTCACTTCCGGAGGAGTACTTTTTCGTTAACGTAGAAAAAAGGGACGCCTAAGCGTCCCCTTGCCTCACTCTGCTCCCGTCGTGGCCACGCCGTAGAGCATTTCATCCTTCTTTGTCTGGATGTAAAGTTCCGTGCCTGCAGGCAGCTTCACATTCTTGCCCTTGACGAAGGCCGCCCCCACCACGCCGATGGGCCCCAGCAGCAGGGCTCCGGCCACGCCGGCTCCTGCCGCCTTGGCGTAGCTGGCATACTGTTGCTTGGCCTCGTCACCGATAAAGGTATCAACCTCCGTGCCGTCGATGGACTTTATTTGCTTAAAGTCGATTTCCACCTTGGCATCACGGCCGAAATTGCGGGCCTGGCGCACCATGGTGACCACCCCTTCTCCCGGCTCTCCCTTGGCCAGGATCAGGTGGCCGTCCAGCACCACATCCTCTGCTGCCTTGATGCGAACCACATCGTCCACCTTGATCTCCCTGGCATCCACCTCGTCAACCAGGGCAATCTTGATAAGGGTATTGGCCGGCACGGGAATCCGTGCCAGGGGCAGGGTCTCGCTGCCGAAGGAAGCCTTGGAGACAGCGGCAATGCGGCTGCGGAAAGTCCCTTCGCCGGTCTTGCCGAAAATAGCCATCTCTATATCGGAAAGGCGTTCCAGCACCGGCTTCATGCTGACCTCATGGCCCATATTCCACTCGATGGCGTTCATCTCCGCCATCACCGAGGGCTTGCCCCCGTTCTCATAAAGCTCCCCGTACAGGGCATCCACCCGGGCCATCAGGCTGCCCTCCCGGTGGCTGCCGTCGTAATCCTTCTCCAGCTTGTTCAGCCGTTCCAGCAAGGCCCCCGTCTGCTCCACGCCATAGGTGTCCTGCTCAATCAGCTTCAGCTTGTCCTGCACCGTCTCCGGCACCGCCGCTGCCGCCAGTCCCGCCGTCGTCACCAACAGCACAGCGCACAGCAGCACGCTAATGAATTTTCTCAACATGCTTATCCCCTCCAAAAATAATTGCCAATATCTATACTCGTAAAAAAGTATTCCTCATGCCAGAGGACCTCATCCACCGCTTACGCGGTCCCCCTTCCCCAGAGGGGAAGGCTTTTTCGTCAATGAGTATATTTCCCAACAAACTGGAAA
>CAJOIN010000196.1 GCA_905234515.1 uncultured Selenomonas sp. | reverse complement strand
GAACACGTTGAGCTTCTGACGCTCCACGTCCACAGCTCCCATGAACACATGGCACTCCATGCCGAAAAGGGCTGCTACCGTAGCAGTGGCCACGCCGTGCTG
This sequence comes from uncultured Selenomonas sp., assembly GCA_905234515.1. Taxonomy (GTDB): domain Bacteria; phylum Bacillota; class Negativicutes; order Selenomonadales; family Selenomonadaceae; genus Selenomonas_B. The sequence continues at coordinate 3,493 of CAJOIN010000196.1, read as the reverse complement.
GCCTGCGCCAGTCTCAGCCACCACCCGCTTCTTGCCCATGCGCTTGGCCAGGAGAGCCTGGCCCAGGGCGTTGTTGATCTTATGGGCACCAGTATGCAGCAGGTCCTCACGCTTCAAATATATCTTGGCCCTGCCATAGTGCTTGGTCAGCCGCTCCGCATAGTAGAGATTGGTAGGACGGCCGGCATACTCCCGCAGATAGTTTCTGAACTCCTCCTGAAACTCAGGGTCTTCCTTATATTTAAGGTAAGCTTCCTCCAGCTCATTCAGAGCCGGCATCACGATTTCCGGCACATACTGTCCGCCAAACTTGCCAAATCTTCCCTTAGTATTCATTAAATATTCCTCATTTCTTATATTATCTTCAAGCTGATGCTTCAGCCTTTTTGCCAATGCCTGCCATGATACGAGTCTGACGAGCCATATCCCCGGCTCTCACCAGGCCCTCGCCCACCAGGATGCCCTTGCAGCCGGCCTGATGGAGGATTTCCCCATCCTCCTGGGTGAAGACCCCGCTTTCGCTGATCAGGGTGCATTCCCTGGTCACATAGGGCAACAGCTCCAGGGTATTCTTGATGTCCGTCTGGAAGGTCACCAGATTGCGGTTGTTGATGCCGATAAACTCAGCAGGAGTGGCCATGGCCGCCTCCATATCCTCTTCGTCATGGACCTCCACCAGGGCATCCATGCCCAGGCTCCAAGCAGTGTAGAGATATTCCTTCAGCTGTATGGGCGTAAGGATGCGGGCAATCAGGAGCACTGCATCCGCCCCCAGCAGCCTGGCCTCATAGAGCTGGTATTCGTCAATGACAAAATCCTTCCGCAGCAGAGGCAATTCCACTGCCTGTCGCACTTCTTTGAATGACTCGTTGCTGCCCAGGAAATGGGGGTCCGTATGGACGGACAGCATGGACGCCCCATTGGCCTCATAGATATGGGCCATCTCCACCACGGAATGGGTCTTGTTCAGCCTGCCCTTGGCAGGAGACTGAAGCTTGCACTCGGCAATCAGGTTCCAGGGACTCTGGCGGAAGCTGTGTCCCATACGGAAATGACCAAAACTGCCCTTGCCCTCATTGAGCCTGGCCTTGACCTCCTTCAGGGGAAGCTGCCGGCGAGCCTCTGCCACAATTTCTTTTTTCTTCTCTACGATCTCAGCCAATATATCTTTCATGGTTTTGCACCCTTTCTCTCTTTCACAAACCTTTACGAAATCAATTACGAGCCTTGGCTGCGCCATCGCTCAGCCTCCTGCAGGAAGGAATTTATCAGCTTTACTGATTTTTCTCCCTGTTCCTCCAGGCTGCCGGACACATCCACACCATAGGGGTGGAAGATTTCCACTACCTGGGAAAGGTTGCTTTCGGAAATTCCTCCAGCCACCAAAAGAGGCTTGTTGAGGCCTGCCGCCTCACTGGCGGCTTCCTGCCAGGCAAAGGACTTGCCGGTGCCTCCTGCCTCTCCTGGCACGAAGCTGTCCAGCAGGATAAACTCTGCAGGGAAGCTTTCAGCTTCCTCCGCCCGGAAATTGTCACCATAGCGGTAAGCCTTGATAACGGGCCTTGCTACCTGCCTGGCGTAATCTGCTGTCTCATGGCCGTGAAGCTGCACATAATCCAGGCTGCAAAGCTCTGCAATCTCATTGACCTCTGCCAAGGGGGCATCCACGAAAACGCCCACCTTTTTGCCCTGCTTCACCTGGGAGGAAATCTCCCTTACCTTTTCCGGCGCCACGTAGCGGCGGCTGCCCTTATAGAAGATGAAGCCCAAAAGATCTGCCCCCGCCCCTGCGGCGGTCTTTGCAGCCTCCTCTGTCTTCAATCCGCATACCTTGACTATCATCTTGGAGCCTCCCCCTACTACGCCTTTTAATACAAAAGCCCCGACAGGAAATTTTCCTGCCGGGGCGAAATATCTTCGCGGTGCCACCCGATTCAGACCTATAGTAAGGTCCCTCATTTCAGGCACGGAGAACACTCGATGCCCTAGCCCTGTAACGGGAGCACCCGTTCCAGCCTACTAGCCATGTTACCCTGCTTTCGGTGGACTCTCACAGAACCATTCATCAAACCTCATCCATCGGGCCTCACACCTCCGGAAAACCGGTCCCCGACTCGCTGAAGAACTACAATCTGACTACTCTTTCTGCTCAACAATTTACTGTTCATGTAAAGTTGTAACTAACTTGATGTTCTTTATATTACCCCCATGCAATACATTTGTCAACCCTAAATTCTTGTAAATAGATGTAAATTATGCAAAAACATCTGTGCATATTTTTTCTTACGAAAATTATTCTCTGGCAGGAAGATTCAACTGCGAAGGTGAATTATACATAAAATTGGCATTGACAAGGATGTGAAAGTATGCAGTTCCATGAGAAGTCCAGCCGGCCCCTCTATTATGCCCTTTCTGGCTGCGTTGCTTGCCTGCTCATCACCCTGCTCATACAAACCGTTGCTACTTACACCCTATACAACAATGCACTGGAGTTTGAAAAGAACTACCTGCAACATTCAGTAGACAATACCATTGCCCAGATAGACGCCACCAGGAAAAGCATGGAGAGCGATGAAAACAATCCAAAACACCGTTTCAGCAAGGAGGAAGTACAAAAGGAAATAGAAACTACCCTGCGCCAGCAGTTCTACGATACTGCTTCCAGGCACAGCTATATGTGGATAAACGAAGTCCACGACTTTGCTGGTGGAGATGGCTACGGTATCAGGCTGATACATCCCAACCTTAAGCGAGGAGAAGGAGAGCTAATCTCTACCTATACCAAGGACGCCGAAGGAAACACCCCCTACCTCACAGAGCTGGAGGGGGTAAAAGAAAGAGGCGCCCTCTTTTACAGCTACTATTTCAAGGATCTCAATGCCGACACTGTTTCCAGGAAGCTCACCTACGCCAGGCTGTATCCGGACTATAACTGGATCATCTGTATGGGCATTCCCTATAATGCCGTCTGGGGTGAGGTGCTGTTCAACAACACCTACACCAAATGGCTGCTGCTTCTTGGCTATCTTCTTTCCCTGGGTGGCATTATTACCCTGTTTGTATACTACATACATGTAGTATACAAACAGGAGCGCGCACGTCACCTGAATGAGATGAGCCTCCTGCAGCAGCAAATAGAGTATGACCTCCTCACTGGTGCCAACAGCCGCCTTTATGGCGTTTCCCTGCTGGAAAACAGCCTTAAATCTTTCACTAACTACGGTACCAAAAATATCATCGCCATGTTCGACATCGACTATTTCAAGAAGGTCAATGATACCTATGGCCATGAATACGGGGACTTCGTGCTGAAGGAAACAGTCAAGGTCATCAAGGCAAATATACGCAAGGACGACTATATCATCCGCTGGGGCGGCGATGAGTTCATTCTCCTGCTGTATCCCATGGATGATGATGATATCCTCCCCTGCCTCACCAAGCTCAACCAGTGCATCAGCAACCATGACTTCACCGATGCCACTGGGACCAAGGC
>CAJOIN010000195.1 GCA_905234515.1 uncultured Selenomonas sp. | reverse complement strand
AAGTCTACCACCCTGGCGGCGTTTATTGAGGAACTCAATCTGGAGAAATCGTATCATATTGTAACGTTAGAAGACCCCATAGAATATGTTTTTAAGCCCGAGAAATGTTTTTTCAGCCAGCGTGAACTGGGGAGAGATTTCTTGGATTTTTATCAGGGGCTTAAAAGCGCTTTGAGGGAAGCGCCGGATGTGATTTTGGTGGGGGAGATACGTGATGCAAAAACCATGAAGACTGCCATGATGGCGGCAGAAACGGGAATTTTGGTGCTTGCCTCACTGCACACACCTTCTGCAGAAGAAACGGCTCTACGTGTTGAGGGGTTGTTTTCTTTGGCCCAGCAGGAAATAGTGCGCGCCCAGTTTGGTGCGGTTATGGCTGGAATTGTTTCGCAGTGTTTGTTGCCCGGTATTGATGGCGGCAGGGTGAATCTAAGTGAGGTTCTGTTGGCAGACCCGGCAGTGAGGAATATTATCCGTCAGGGGAAATACAGCCAGTTGGGGTCAGTAATGCTGAGTCATCAGGCACAGGGGATGCAGACGCGTGACATGGCTTTGGACTGTCTTTTGCACAGCGGGCGGATAGACAGGGAAACATGGCGCTGCCACCATAGCTGAGAATCAGGAATGCGAGATTGGCCTTGGATTTAGAAATGGGGCATGGGGATTGAGAGATTACTTATATCGTGCGCGGAATAACAGCGGTGAGAGCTTTGCGGGAGAAGTGGCGGCAGAAAACATCCATGCTGCGGCAGCCAGTATAAGGGATAAAGGGTTGTGGATAGTTTTTCTTGAAGAAAAGCTGCCGACGCGCTCCAAGTTTGAGATAGTGAAGGGCTGGCTGACCAAGGAGATTGAACTGCCTGGAATGGGCTTGGGCAAGAGAGAGGAAGTCCTGTTCTTGCGCCAGCTGGCAGCGTTTTTGCAGGCGGGGTTGACAATACAGCAAGCTCTGCGCGGCATGGAGCAGTATGGGGAGAAAAAGGCGTATCAGTCCTTGAAGTGCCAGGTGATGCAGGATGTTAGCCGGGGAGTTTCGCTATCAGAGGCTTTAGGACGTTATCCCCAGGTGTTTTCCCAGACGGTATGCAGCTGCATCAGAGCTGGGGAGGCAAGTGGTACTTTGGAGGAAATACTGGGGCAGCTGTCGTCTCACTTGAAAAAAAGTCTCAGGGCCAGGGAAAAACTTAAGTCAGCATTGGTGTATCCGGTTATCTTAATGGCCATGATGCTGGCGGCTCTTTTTATAGTTGCCATATATATTTTGCCCACCTTTGCCCATCTTTTAAGTAATATTAATGGCGAGCTGCCCTGGAACACACTGTTGCTACTGCATTTGGCAGAGTTTCTTGGCAGTGTTCAGGGAAAGCTTTTGCTGGCTGGGGGAGCCGCTGGTGCAATGCTGGTGGTTTTTGCCCTGCTGAGGTCGCCGGGCTGCCGTTTGTGGATTGACAGACAGATACTGGCGTTGCCCAAGCTGGGGAGTCTAATCACCCATGTGGAGTGGATGAGGATTTTAGGTACTTTATCAGTACTTTTTAAAAGTGGTATCAGGCTGGCTGAAGCATTGCAGATGGTGGCATTGGTGCCGGACAACACTTATTTGGGAGACTGCCTGAAAAGGATTCAGCGCAAGGTGGAGCAGGGGCAAAGCCTTACGGATTCCTTGTCGCTTTGCAAAACAGTTCCCTGGCATACAAGGGAATTGCTGGCTGTAGGCGAGCAGGCAGGAAATTTGGAGGAAATGCTCCTGCAATCAGCTTCTTTGTGTCAGGAGAAGGCAGGGCATGAGTCAGAGCGGCTGCTGATCCTGGTGGAGCCGGCCCTTACGCTTTTGCTTGGGGTAGTGCTGCTCTTTCTGGTTATGGCCATTATTATGCCTATACTGAATGTTATGGATGTGCTGGTGTGATAATGCGGATTATCTAGATAATACGGTTTTGTTTTGTTAAGTGCCTCTATACAAAAGGTCCTGTTCCGTTTGTTGGAACAGGACCTTTTGTCAATTGGCCTGCAGCAGCCGTTCTTTTAGCTGCTTGTATTTGCGGGTATAGTAGGGGCCGTTTTGTGCTTCGCGGTGGTCAAAGCCATAGGCACGGCGGCTGACAGCCAGAATGGGAGGGGCCTGGATGCGCTTGGCCACGGCCATGCCGGTAAAAAGATTCCACCAACGCTCAAGGTCAGCGATGAAATCCTTGGCGGTGGGGAAGTATTTTGCCACCAGGCCTTTTTCGCAGCCAAGTTCTTCTTCCAGGCAGCCTTCACTGTACCAGCGCAGGATATCCTCTGGGGCTGCCTTTTGCCAACGCTCCACAAAGGAGCGGAACAGGTAGTCGTGATAAGGATATTTGATGGGGTCGCCTTTGCCCTCATCTACGTTCTGGGCATTGGAGAGCTCGGCACTGGGAACAATGTCTATGATGCCCTGGGGGACAGCCTCTTTGTGGTATATTTCTTCATTGAGATAATAGGCCAGGGCATAGACCTGGTGCTTCCACAGGTCAGCCAGGGCTGCCAGGAAGCCACCCTGGTCACCGTAAAGGGTGGAGTAGCCCACAGTGGTCTCAGCCTTGTTGGCATTGCAGGTAAAGCCACCGCCAAAGGCTGCCGCCGCACCTGCCAGCACCCGGGAGCTGCGGTCGCGGGCCTGTATATTTTCAGCCACAAAGGAGGAAATGGCGAGATGGCTTTGGCTGCCATCATGAAGCAGGGTGATGGGGGAGTTTTCCAGCTGGTCTATGGTGTGGTCAACGGAATCCTGGATGGGAACTACCATATAATGGCAGCCAAGGTTTTTAGCCAGTTGGGCAGACAATCCTTTGGTAGTCTCAGAATTATAGACACTGGGCATATTTATGAGCAGTACATTGTCGGGCCCGAGGATTTCTGTATAGAGGGCGGCTGCCACGGCGGAGTCGATGCCACCGGAGATGCCGATGACCACCTTCTTCATGCGGATGTCCTGCAGGAAATGGGTGATGCCGTATTTCAGTGCCCGATGAATTTGAGCAATTTCATTGGAAGTTTCTTCTTCTATAGCAGGCAAATCGGACATTGTGTCGAAGTCTACACTTGTAAGATGTTCTTTGTAGGCGGACACCATGCTGACTACTTTGCCTTGGGCGTTATAGGCGGTGCTGGAGCCGTCGAAGGTGTAGATGGTCTTGCCGTTGTTCTGCAGGCCGATGGCGTTCACGTAGAACAGAGGCGCCTTGTTTTCTGCAGCCTGCTGCCCGAAGACAATATTGCGGCGGTGGTTTTTGCCAAGGGTATAAGGAGAGGCGGAGATGTTAACCAAGAAATCAACTTTTTCACCATTGGTAAGCTCGGTGAGGGGGGTGAGCTCGTAGTTGTCGCTCCAGCCGTCCTCACAGAGAAGGCAGCCAATGTGGAAGGTCTTGCCTTTGAGCTTCACGCAGATGGGGGAAAGGAGCTTGCCTGGAGTAGTGCCCAGTTCTCTGGCCAGCTTCTGCAGGCTGAAGAAATGGCGGGTGTCATCAAATTCCCGATAGTTGGGCATCAGGGTCTTGATGACAAAGGGATAGGGCATGCTGTCTGGCTGAATAAGCCTGCCATGCTGGGCGATAAAGAGGGCATTGTACTTGCGCACCCGGCCATCAT
>CAJOIN010000194.1 GCA_905234515.1 uncultured Selenomonas sp. | reverse complement strand
GACAGTTCAGTGCCAGGGGCGGTATTGTGGACATTTTTGCCATCAATGCCCTGGCTCCTGTGCGCCTGGAGTTTTTCGATGATGAGATAGAGTCCCTCCGTGAATTTGACCTGGCCACCATGCGTTCAGACAGGTCGGCAGGCTTAGGGGAGTTTACGGTGCTGCCCCTGGCCCAGACTGATGTCAGCGGCAGGCCGGAGCTTTTCCTGGCCTATCTGGGTGGCCGGGGTGCCGTCATCTTTGACGAGCCAACCCGCATCCGGGAGCGGATACGTACCATGGTGAAGGAAAATCCTGACATCAAGGGGGCTATTTTCAGCTGGGAAAACCTGGTGGAAGCGGCCCAGGGAAACAGGGTTATCTACTCTGCCCTGATGCTGCAGCAGGTCCATGGGGCGGAGCCTGAGCATACGGTGAGCATCACCTCCACCAATATGACTCCGTTTCACCGCCAGATGGACCTTTTGGAAAATGAGGCCAGCCGCTGGCTGAGCCAGAAGCAGCAGGTGCTCATCCTACTGACCTCCCAGGACAAGGCCAACAGCCTGCGGGAGTTCTTTGCCAGGAAGAGGATACCCTCCCTGGTGATAAAGCAGGATGAGGTGCTGGAAAAGGGCCTGGTGAACATACAGGTGGGGGCCCTCACCTCAGGCTTTGAGATGGCAGCGGCCCAGCTGGTGGTGGTGACGGAAAAGGATATTTTCGGACACCAGAAGCGCCAGGGGGTCAGACGCTCCCCCAAGGGAGAAAAGCTGTCCCATTTCCGGGATATCAAGCCCGGGGACTACGTGGTCCATGTGAATCACGGTATCGGCAAATACCTGGGCGTAGAGACCCTGGAGGTAGGGGGCATCCATAAGGATTACCTTCATATCAAATACGGCGGGGACGACAAGCTCTTTGTGCCCACGGAGCAGGTCAATCTGCTGCAGAAATACATCGGCTCCGAGGGTGAAGTGCCCAGGCTTCACCGCATGGGGGGGACGGAGTGGGCCAAGGCCAAGGCCAGGGCCAAGAAGTCCGTGGAGGATATTGCCCAGAAGCTTATCGAGATTTACGCAGAGCGCCGTCAGGCCAAGGGCTTTGCCTTTTCGCCCGATGATGGCACCCAGCATGATTTTGAGGAAGCTTTTCCTTATCAGGAAACGGAAGACCAGCTGAAGGCCATTGCAGAGATTAAGGCAGATATGGAGAAGGAAAAGCCTATGGACCGGCTCCTCTGCGGTGATGTGGGCTTTGGCAAGACGGAGGTGGCTATCAGGGCGGCCTACAAGGCGGCCATGGACGGCAAGCAGGTGGCGGTGTTAGTGCCCACTACGGTGCTGGCTCAGCAGCATTACCAGACCTTCACCTCCCGCTTTGCAGACTTTATGCCCCAGGTGGATGTCATCTGCCGTTTCCGCTCTCCCAAGGAGCAGAAGGCAACCCTGGAAAAGGTAAAGCTGGGTCAGGTGGATATCCTCATTGGCACCCATGCCATTTTGAACCGCAAGAAGGTGCAGTTCAAGAATCTGGGGCTTTTGATCGTGGACGAGGAGCAGCGCTTCGGAGTGAAGCAGAAGGAAAAGATCCGCAGCCTTTCTGCAGGCCTTGATGTGCTGACCCTGTCTGCTACACCTATACCTCGCACCCTCCACATGTCCCTGGTGGGAGCCAGGGATATGAGCATCATCGAGACACCGCCGGCGGAGCGCTTCCCTGTGCAGACCTATGTGGTGGAGAATAACGATGCGGTTATTTCCGGGGCCATCAAGCGTGAAATCAAGCGTGGGGGCCAGGTGTACTTCGTCTACAACCGGGTGGACACCATAGACCGCATGCGGGATCACCTGCAGCAGCTGGTGCCCGACGCCCGCATCATGACTGCCCATGGCCAGATGCCTGAAGAAATGCTGGAGCAGGTGATGATGGACTTCTATGAGGGCCGCTATGATATCTTGCTGGCCACCAGCATTGTGGAGAACGGCCTTGATGTGGCCAACGCCAACACCATCATCATCTACAATGCAGACCACTTCGGTCTGTCCCAGCTCTACCAGATGCGGGGGCGGGTGGGCCGTTCCCATCACATGGCCTTTGCCTACTTCGTCTATCAGGCAGACAAAATCCTTACAGAGACAGCGGAAAAGCGCCTCCAGGCCATGAAGGAATTTGCCCAGCTGGGGGCGGGCTTTAAGATCGCCATGCGCGACCTGGAAATCCGCGGAGCCGGCAATCTGCTGGGCTCCCAGCAGCACGGTCATATTGCCAGCGTGGGCTTTGAAATGTACTGCAAGCTTCTGGAAGAGGCCGTGGAAAACCTGAAGAACGGCAGAAAGGAAGCCTTGGCGGAGCCCCCTGCTGACCCCATTATTGACATTGCCACAGAGGCTTATCTTGATTCGGATTATATAGATGATGCCATGCACAAGATAGAAATCTATCAGCGCATTGCCGCCATCAGACATGATGAGGAGGTCAAAGCCCTCTATGAGGAGCTGAAGGACCGCTTCGGGGAGCCCTCCACAGCGGCCAGGAATCTGCTGGAGGTGGCACGCATCAAGAACCACGCCAGGGAATTGGGACTGCGCTCCGTTATTGTGCAGCCCAAGGCGCTGGCCCTGCACCTTTTGCCTGGGCACCGCCTGCCTGCCAAGGGGCTTTTGCTCATTGACAAGTATTTTGGCCGCAGTTTAAGGCGCATTGTGAAAACCGGCGACTATGAAATAGCCCTGACCGAAGCCAGGAAGAAGCATATCGCTTCCTTTGTCACCAGGGTGCTTTTGCTGGCCGGTGGTGAAGAGGAAAAAGCTCTTGGCCAGGCAGGAAATGCTAAGAAATTGACGGGAGCACGATAATTAGCTATTGAAGTTGAAGCCATTGAGAGGATAATTGTAATGGCAAATGAGAATTTACAACTTTTTGAAGATCAACCCATTAGAACCGCTTGGGATGAGAGCGAAGAGGAGTGGTACTTTTCCATCGTGGATGTGGTGGGCATACTTACTGACCAGCCAGATGCCCGTCACGCCAGTACTTATTGGGCGGTTCTAAAAAAAAGGATGAATGAGGAAGGGGCTAATGAACTGCTTACAAATTGTAAGCAGTTGAAACTCAAAGCCACTGATGGCAAACGACGCCTTACCGACGTAGCCAACACCGAGCAACTTCTCCGCATTATCCAGTCCGTCCCCTCAAAGAAAGCTGAGCCCTTCAAATTATGGCTGGCACAGGTAGGCAAGGAGCGGATTGACGAAACTCTTGACCCGGAGCTTATCGCCGACCGTCTTGTAGCGACCTACGAGCGCAAGGGATATACGCGGGAGTGGATTAATCAGAGGCTCATGGCCATTAGTGCCAGGAAGGAACTCACGGACGAATGGAAAGACCGTGGCATAAAGCAGGGGAAGGAGTATGCCATCCTCACGGACGAACTAACCCGCGCTTGGAGTGGCATGACTACCCGGCAATACAAAAATCTCAAAGGCTTGAAGAAGGAGAGTCTGCGGGACAACATGAGTACCACGGAACTGGTGCTGAATATGCTGGCGGAAACTGCCACTAAGGAATTCTCAGAAGCTGAGCAGCCAGAGGGATTCTCACAAAATGTATCCGTAGCAAAACGAGGCGGCAAAATCGCCGGTGATGCTCGGAAAGCC
>CAJOIN010000193.1 GCA_905234515.1 uncultured Selenomonas sp. | reverse complement strand
CGGCGGAAGAGAAGCCTTGCCGCTGTCAATCGTAAGATTGAAGATATGGAGGCAAAGCAGAGAACCTTGGAGAGAGAGATTGCCCAAGAGAACCAGATAGCTCAACAGCACCAGCACATACTGATGGTATACAAGGCTGGATTGATTTTTGAGGAAGCAGGTATCTTGGGAAATTATGACCATGACAGGATTCTGCAAATCTTGCAGGATTACAAAAGGGAGGCAAACTTATTATGAACATCAGCCATCAGGAAGTAGAAACCATTTACCAGATTGTCAGCGGTGACGGAGATAAGAAGTCAGAGCAGCTGGTCAAGAAGAAGGAACAGCTGGAAGTGGTGGAAAAGGATTTGGACAGGCTTCGTGACCGCCGCAATAAGCTGAAAGAAGAAATCAAGACCTTGGAGTACAGCCTGAACGCCAGCAAGCACTCCAATATGGTAGGGGAACTTAGCAGTTTCGGCATTGACCTTGAAGACAAGGACACCATGCAAGCAGCCCTCCGGCTCCTTATCGAGAACATGGGCAAGGAGAAAAAGCCGGAAACTGAAAAACCCGCTATACCCTCATCCAGCGATACGGCAGAAGTGAAAACTGAGGCATCTGCCATCAAGCCCACTTTCTAAGGAGGAAATTTCATGCGTTTATTCATAGCCGAAAAGCCCAGCCTTGCCGAGGCCATTGCCAAGGGGCTGGGCAGTGCGGACAAACAAAGGTCTTGCTTTGTCTGTGGCAATGATGTGGTTACATGGTGCTATGGTCACATCTTGGAGCAATTTGAGCCACAGGAGTATGACGAGAAATACAAGTCCTGGGACATCGGCCTTCTGCCCATTATCCCGGACAAATGGCAGATGAAGGTCAAGGCAAATGCCAAAGAGCAATTCAAGGCCGTGAAGGATTTAGCCCTGAAGGCCGATACCATTGTCAACGCCGGGGACCCGGACAGGGAAGGGCAGCTGCTTGTGGATGAGGTGCTGAACTACATCGGCGTTCTCTCGAAAAAGCCAGTCCAGCGAATTCTTGTCAATGCCTTGGATGAGAAATCTGTCCATGAAGCCCTAAGGGATTTACGGGATAACAGGGAATTCATCGGCCTCCGCAATTCAGCCCTTGCCCGTTCCCGGGCAGACTGGATTATTGGCATGAACATGACCCGGGCTTGCACAAAACACGCCGAAAAGGCAGGGTACAGCAGCGTGGTCAGCGTAGGCCGGGTACAGACCCCAACCCTCGGCCTTGTGGTTCGCCGGGAAAAGGAGATTCAGGATTTCCACCCGGTGAACTATTTTCAGGTGAGAGCCACTTGGCAGCACCCGCAGGGGGAGATTGTCTCCCATTGGCAGATGCCGGAAGATATGGAGGGACTGGATGCAGAAGGGAGACTTCTGGAAAAAGCCCGGGCCGAGGCCATAGTCAGCAAGGTGCAGGGACAAACAGGGGTTATCCGCAAAGTGGAGCAAAAGGAAGGCCAGGCCCAGCCGCCTCTCCCTTATTCCTTGTCTGCCCTGCAGATTGCGGCGGGCAAGAGATACGGCTACTCCCCTCAGCAGGTCTTGGACACTCAGCAGGAACTCTACGAGAAGAAACTCACCACATATCCACGTTCCGATTGTGACTACCTGCCAACCAACCAGCTGGCAGATGTGCCACAAATCCTTGATAACCTTGGCTCTTTGTCCGGGGATTTTGAGAAATTCGTACAGGAGGCTGACAGGTCACTCCGCAGCAAGGCATGGAACGACAAAAAGATTTCTGCCCACCATGCCATTGTACCTACCACGGTAAAAGCCAACATGGACGAACTGACAGATATGCAACGAAACCTTTATAAAATGGTGGCTAAAGCCTACCTTGCCCAGTTCTATCCCCCGCAGAAGTTCCTCACTACCCGCATTGAGATTGAAGCTTCCGGAGAAACCTTCGTGGCAAATGGCAAGGTCATTCTCTCCCCCGGCTGGAAAGTGCTCTATCAGGGAGAGCCGACAAACAAGGACGGGGATAATGAGGAAATTTCCCAGCTTCCAGCCGTGCAGAATGGCGAAAGCGTGACAAACAAGGAGGCCGAGCTGGTCACCAAGGTAACCAAGCCTCCCAAGCGTTTTACCACTTCCACCCTGCTGGCCGCCATGAAGAACATCGGAGGTTATTTGAAGGACAAATCCCTGAAACCCATACTGAAAGACTGCTCCGGCATCGGCACCGAGGCCACCAGAGCAGGGGAGATTGAGCTATTACAGGAAAGACGCTATCTGAAGCTGGAGAAGAAAGAGCTGGTGCCCACGGAAAAGGCCATGATGATAATCCAGCTTCTGCCGGACAGCATCACCTACCCGGACATCACAGCCCTCTGGGAGAAAAACTTGGAAGCCATCAGCAACAGAGAAATGTCCGTACAGGATTTCTTCTCCCAGCAGAAAACCTACATCCAGCAACTTCTGGACGATGCCATTCACAAGGAAATCGAGCCACCCCAGGACATCCCCAAATGCCCCCAGTGCGGCAGACCTCTGAAGCTCATAACCTCCAAGAAGAACGGAAAGAAATATTGGATTTGTACGGACCCGGAAAGAGCTTGCAAATCCATTTTCAGCGATAAGCGTGGCAAGCCAGACTTCACTCCGGCTCCGGCCAAAAAGAAAAACAGCAGCTACGGGAAGAAAAACTTCAACCGAAAGGCGGGATGATTTATGAATATAGTAATCCTCAGTGGCCGGGTGGCCACTGACATTGACAGCCGTGTTACCAAGGATGGCAGACTGGTTTCCCATTTCAATCTCGCCAGTCCCAAAGGCTTCAAGAAGAACAAGGAGGGCAAGATTCCGGCAGAGTTCCATCGCATCAATGCGTGGGGCAAAATCGCCGAGCACTGCCGGGATTTCCTGCTCAAAGGCAGACAGGTAAATGTACGGGGGCACCTTTCCACCAACACGTACACGACCAAAGACGGCAAACGCCTGAATTTCAGCGAGGTCACCGCTGACATTGTAGAGTTCGTGGATTATCGCAAAGAAGTTGCTCCCGCCCAGCAGCTTGCCCCGGATGCAGAAAGTGCAGCCATTCCATTTCCAGAAACAACTGCCCCTATCGGCGTTCCCGCTTTGCAAGATATGAGCATTTCGGCAGAGGCCTATGGCGTGGAAATTCCCTTTTGACGAAAATCAAAAGCAGGAAAATCGACATTTATGTGGAAACTTCATATCTTAGATGAGTTCATACCATCATATCAGCTTTTTTAGGAGGAATTATCATGGCAAGAGTAGTTAATTACGAGCAGAAAATCGAGGACATCAAGGCAAAGATTGAGAAGAAAACCGAGGAACTGAAAAACCTCAAAGCAGACCTGGCTAAGCTGGAAGATGCCAAAACCAAGACTGACTTCAAGGTTCTCAACGAGTACCTTGCTGGCAAGGGCATTGCCCCGGATGAAGCTCTTGGCAAGCTTAAAGAAGTCTACGGAGAATAATAATTCCATATACGACAAAAGCCCCTGCCCAAAGGTAGGGGTTCTTGTTGTTTTGCTATTTTGCTATATGCAAGAAAATATGTTATAATTCCCTCCGGGATATACAGATGCAACATAATGGAGGGAACTGATTTGGCTACTACTAAGAAAACCACTGCTACCAAAAAAACCACCAAAAAGGCTGCCG
>CAJOIN010000192.1 GCA_905234515.1 uncultured Selenomonas sp. | reverse complement strand
TACAAGCCGAAAATGTGCCTGCCTGTAAAAATAACCTCACAGCCGCTCGCCTGAGGGCTTTCACAGAAGCTACGCATATGATTATTCCTGCCTCCTTGGGGAGCGCCTGTACTGACTGGAGGTATACACCTTCGGCTACCGTTTCTGGCTGTTTGCGGATATTCATCATATGGTGTATGATGGAATTCCCGCCAATGTATTTTTGGCAGAAGTCTGTCGCGCCCTGGCGGGTGAAAGCCCACAGGGGAGATTTTCGGTACCCTGGCTATTGCCGGGGTCACGGCTTTGTATTGGAGGAGCTATAATTGCGAAATTTGCTTATTGGATCAATCCTGTTGTCCCTGGCGGGAAGCATCTGGGGGGCCATGTTCATTGCTGTGCGCCTCACTGTGGGGGTGGTTACGCCCATTGCCCTGGTTTGGATGCGGTACGGTGTGGCCCTGATTCCCATAGTGCTCATTATGCTGTATGAGAAAACTTCGTGGAAAATAGAGCGCAAGGACACCCCGCTGATGCTTGTAACAGCACTTACAGGTCAGACGCTCTCTATCGTCACCCAGGAATCGGGAACAATGCTGACCTCAGCTCAGATGGGGTCTGTGATAACGGCAGCGACACCGGCTTTCATGGTGGTCTTTGGCTGTCTGATGCTGCATGAGCGGTTCAATATCAGCCGATTGGTGTCTGTTGTGCTGGCCACGGCAGGGGTACTGCTTATTGTGGCAGATCCGGAAAACCTGCAGACCGGCAGTATACTTGGGGGCGCATATCTCTTCGTAGCTGCTGTCACCTGGGCCCTGATGTCTGTGATGCTGAAGCTGCTCAGCCGTTATTCGGTGTTTACTTTGACTTTTTATGGTGTGCTTATATCCTTTGCCGTTTTGAGCCCGTATGGGCTTTGGTGGCTTTTTTGTGAGGCAGATCTTTCGGCTATGGCTGTGCCTCAGATATGGGGCTCAGTGCTGTATGTAGGAATGGTGTCTACAACGGCTGGATTCGTTCTTTGGAGCAAGGGGCTTCAGTATATGGATGCTTCCATAGGTGGTCTTTTCATGTTCTTCCAGCCGGTGGTAGGAACTATCCTTGGCTATCTGCTTCTGGGTGAGGAGCTTACCAGCTATTTCATGCCTGGCTTTGCCCTCATTGCTGTCGGTGTGGTGCTGGCCATGCGAGGGGGAAATACGACAGCAGAGGAGAAGCTGGCAAGGAGCAGAAAGCAGGGGACTGCCACGAGGTGATATTTATTAAGGTGAGGGAGGCGTGCCAGGGCAGTTTACAATATGTCCTGGGCAGGATTATGAGCTGGAAAGGGTGAATATTAGTACAGAGCAGGTTTATTGACAGTATTATGTGTGGTGAGGAAGATGAAGCAGTATATTGTTGATGCGTTCACAGATACTCCTTTTGCAGGAAATCCGGCGGCGGTGTGTGTTATGGAGGAATGGCCTGCAGATGAGGCAATGATGAAACTGGCAATGGAGAATAATCTTTCTGAAACGGCTTTCATAGTCAAGGAGGAGGAAGGGTTCAGGCTCCGCTGGTTTACCCCAGGGACAGAAGTTAAGCTTTGCGGTCATGCAACTCTTGCTTCTGCATTTGTCATATTGAACTATTTTGACACTGCAAGCGCTGCTGTTAGGTTCAATACGCTCAGTGGGATTTTGATGGTTGTCCGTAAAGGCGATATGTATGAGATGGATTTTCCCAGGTACGAGTTGAGGGAAATACCAGTTACTGAGGAAATGGGCAGAGCATTTGGCATCCGGCCCAGGAAGGCTATCCTTGGCTTGGATCTGATTTGTGTTTTTGACTCGGAAGAGCAGGTATA
This sequence comes from uncultured Selenomonas sp., assembly GCA_905234515.1. Taxonomy (GTDB): domain Bacteria; phylum Bacillota; class Negativicutes; order Selenomonadales; family Selenomonadaceae; genus Selenomonas_B. The sequence goes on along the minus strand of CAJOIN010000192.1, from coordinate 6,144 downwards.
TTCAATGAAGCCTGACCAGTTACTTCTTAGTAAGATACCTGGGCGCGTACAGAACGCCACTGCAAGGGGAGAAAAATATGATTGCGTATCGAGGAGCTTTGCCCCCAAGCTGGCGGTGGCCGAAGATCCTGTCTGTGGGTCAGCCCATTGCCAGATTGCAGATTACTGGGCCAAAATACTTAGCAAGGAAAAGATAGAAGCTTACCAAGCCTCAAAACGTGGCGGATTTCTGCGCTGTGAGGTCAGGTCGCCTGACAGGATAGCAATAAGCGGGGAGGCAGTGCTGATAGCAATTTCCGAGATAGTGGCAAAATTTTAATCAGCCTTAACTGCTGAAAGCAGGGTTGGCTGTACGGATGGTGCCGATATGGCTGGAGGTTAGGAGGTCAAAGGCTTTTTCAATCTCCAGGGGGATATCTACATGGGGGATAAATCCCTTGCCTTTGGGGCCGTAGCCCTTTTCGTCATCCCTGAGGCGGGAGACATCGCCGAGCAGCAGGGTGATGTAGTGCTCTACGTCCCAAAGTCCCCAATACTTGTGCAGGAAGGAAAGACGGCCATTCGCTGCTATAAGGTGAGGCAGGTAGGGGGCATAATTTATGATGAGGGTGCCTGAATCATCCCCCAATTCCTTGCGGAAGCCGGCAGCCATGCGGCGTTGCATGGAGGGATCTTGCATGATGAGGATGGCCCTGGCATCTATGCCATAATCCCTGAGCATGGCCAGGGCATAGGTGACGTTGTTGCCGCAGTTGGTGGATTTCGTTTCCAGCAGCAGGTCGCAAATGCCGTGCTTGAAGGAAAGATAATCAGCTATCATTTCAGCTTCTGTCTTGCCCCAGGTTTCCATTTGGGGGTATCTTGCCTTGAATTTATCCCGCAGGGATTGGGTGGTGTGGCCTATGCCGCCGACAACCATTAAATGTTTGGCAAGGCCCCGCTTCCAGGCAGCGGCAGCAACTTCGCAGCCAAAGGGAATGGTGCCGCCGAAGAGAATCATGACATCGACCCGGTCAATGCCATACTTGGCTTGCAAAATGCTTCGCCTCAGCTTGGGCAGGTCACGAAGGCCCAGGAAACTGGTGAGAATGTTGGCGGCTTCTGCCAGTCTCTGAAGGTGGGTGTCGTATGCTTGTCCGTTGTCTGTATCAAGTGCAGTGTATGTGGGAGTGTGGATATTTGTCATAGACGCTCCTCCTCTCAGATAAAATTGTTCTGCATATAGCATAGCTGATTTGAGTCTGTGGGGCAAGAGCAGAGAGATATGTAAAGGGAGTATGAGCTTGAAGAAGTTGCTTTTTGCCTCGGATTATCAGGAGGGGGCACATCCAAAGATTATACAGAGACTGGCTGAGACTAATCTCATGCAGAGCTTTGGCTATGGTATGGACGAGATTTGTGAGTCAGCCAGGGAGCGTATACGAGCGGCTTGTGGCTGCAGGGAAGCTGAGGTGCATTTTCTGGTAGGAGGTACTCAGACCAATGCCACGGTGATAGATGCTTTGCTTCAGTCTTATGAGGGGGTTATAGCCCCGGACAGCGGCCATGTCAGCCTCCATGAGGCAGGTGCCATCGAGGCAGGTGGACATAAAGTCTTGACCATACCCCATGAATTTGGCAAGATAGGTGCCAAGGCGGTGGAGGAATATTGCAAAGAATATGAGCAAGACCTGAATCATGAACATATGGTAAAGCCCGGTATGGTCTACATTTCCCAGCCCACTGAATATGGTACGATTTATTCCCTGAAGGAACTTGAAGCTCTTAGCCGGGTGTGCAGAGAAAACAATCTGCCTCTGTATGTGGACGGCGCGAGATTGGCTTATGCATGATGTATCGCTAAAGGATATGGCACGTTTATGCGATGTTTTCTACATTGGCGGCACAAAATGCGGTGCTATGCTGGGAGAGGCTGTGGTTATACCTAAACCAGGGAGGATACCGCATTTTTTCACTATCATAAAGCAGCATGGTGGATTGATGGCCAAAGGAAGAATCCTTGGCATACAGTTTGATGTGCTTTTTGAAAATAAGCTGTATGAGACTATTGGGCAGGGAGCATTGGCGGCTGCAGATAAGATAAGAGCATGCCTTGCAGCCAGTGATTATATGCTCGATTTTGACTCGCCTACCAATCAGATATTTGTGAGTTTAAATGATTCTGAAGTGAAGTTGCTCGCTGAATGTGTGGAATTCAGCTTTTGGGAGAAGTTAGATTCCGGGCGTACGGTGGTAAGGCTTGCCACCAGTTGGGCAACCAGTGATGAAGACGTGGAGAGATTAACGGAGGTTTTGCAAAAGCTCCATCGGCGGGCAATTTCCTCTATACAGTAAACGGGCTATCCTCCAGGGGCGTGGTGTCAACGGCATCATACGAGGCCAGAAAAAGAAGAAACGTCTTTACACAGCCATTGACAAAATAAAGGCGAGGTTTGGAGAAGATAAGATTGCCTGTTTAGGAGAATCAAAGGTATTGAAGAAAATTGAATCTTCACTTGATGGGAGTGGCGAGCAGCAGTGAGCTGCTTTTAGTGAGGAGGAAACCAAAATGACCATCATAAGAACGGAACTGGGAGATATTACGGCAAAGCATTATGCCGATGCCATCGTCAACGCAGCCAATGAGAGCCTGCTGGGCGGCGGGGGAGTGGACGGAGCCATACACAGAGCTGCCGGCCCAGAGCTTTTGGCGGAGTGCCGGACGCTGAACGGCTGCAGGACAGGGCAGGCAAAGATTACCAAGGCGTACAGGCTGCCTTGCGACCATGTTATCCACACGGTAGGGCCGATATGGCATGGTGGCAGCCACGATGAAGCGGAACTGCTGGCTGGCTGCTATCGTCACTCGCTGGAACTCGCCATGAGACATGGCATACGCAGTGTGGCGTTCCCGTCTATCTCCACGGGAGTGTATTCCTATCCGGTGCAGCAGGCGGCGGAGGTTGCGGTTGAGACAGTCAGGGAAGTCGTAAAGGAGCACCCCGAGGCATTTGATGAAATCTTGTGGGTATTGTTCGATGAGCGAACAAAGCTGGTATATGATGGAAGGCTGCAGAAATGCTGACCTCGCGGCAGTTCTCTGCAAATTTAATTTCGTAGCAGGTTGCAGTGAGGCGTGTGCCTCTTACCGGGAGATAGAGCGATGCACGACATATGGAATCCTTGGCACGGCTGTATCAGATGCAGCGAGGGATGCGCCAACTGCTATATGTACACGCTGGACAGGTGGCGCGGGGCAGACGGGGCAAACATTTACCGCACCAACAACTTTAACTATCCGCTCCAGCGGCTCCGTAACGGAGAATACCGTGTCAAGAGCGGAGAGCTTATCCGTGTCTGCATGACCTCGGATTTCTTCCTGGAAGAAGCTGACCCTTGGCGGGGAGAGGCTTGGAACATTATGTACCAAAGACCGGATGTCAAGTTTTTCCTGCTCACAAAACGTCCGGAACGGGTACGTGAGACCCTGCCGCCGGATTTTGGGGAAGGGTGGGAAAATATCTTCTTCAACGTGACCTGCGAGAACCAGCGACGGGCAGACGAGCGAATCCCTGTCCTGCTGGATTTGCCTTTCAAGCATAAGGGCATCATGTGTGCTCCTTTTATTGGAGGAGTCCGTATCGAGCCGTATCTGGCGAGCGGTCAAATCGAGCAAGTCATCTGCGGCGGCGAGAACTACGATGGTGCGCGTCCCTTGAATTTTGAATGGGTAAAGAGCCTACGGACAGAATGTGTGCGCCATAATGTAACATTTGCTTTTATTGAAACTGGCACGGTGTTCATCAAGGATGGTAAGACATACCAACTCCAGAATAAGCGGTTGCAGAGCGAGATGGCGCATAAGTCAGGTATGAACTTCCAGGGCAGGCCCATAGAATTTCGTCTCTGCACTCCCTTGGGGATGCCGATTCCCTCGGAGTATCTCTACCGCCCCCGATATGATGGAGAAAATTGTGACCAGTGCGGCAGCCGGCTGATTTGCAATGGCTGCAGTCATTGCGGTGCTTGCGAGGGGGGAGTAGGTACGCATCACGGCCATGCGGAAGGTCTGCTGTCCGGACTTGATGGAAGTTGAGCTACAAGCGATAAACGATGTATGATGAGGAGGATAATGAAAGCGGCAATTATTTATGATTCGAGAACCCATACGACGGAGAAGGCGGCAGCTTTTATGTCGGAGGGGATTAAAGCTTCCGGTGAGATCGAGGTGCAATGCTTCAATATTGATAATGTTGATTTTAATTTCGTTGAGCAGTCGGATATGGTGATATTCGGCTCTCCCACCTATGCGGCTTCCATTACGGGAAAGATGAAAAATTGGCTCGAAGGGAATGCCGGAAAGTTAAAGCTGGCAGGAAAATTAGGTGGAGCCTTTGCCACGGAACAGTATATTCACGGCGGTGCTGAAAATACCATCAACGAGCTATTGGTCTTTATGATGGTGATGGGCATGATGGTTTACTCAGGTGGCAGCTCTTATGGAAAGCCTGTAATTCATCTCGGCCCCGTTGGCATGAGTCCCAATATCGAAGATTTCAGGGAATTGTTTGTGACCTATGGCAAGCGCATGGGGCAGCAATTTCTTAAATTGCATTGAATTTGGCAGGCTTATTGAGGTGGTGATGTTATGTACGAGTTTGTGTGTTCAAAATGCGGTCACAAGGAAGATGTTTCCGTAGCTAAAATGAAGTGTGATTGTGTCGGCTTGTGGAAATTGGATTATGTGCCCCCAAGATTTTCATTGGAACTTATCGATAAGGATAATTGGAGTCTGTTCCCATGTATATAATCCCTTTTTCTATGAAGGTACAAAGACGTACATTTATGAAACTTTTGAGCAACTGGGACGAATCCCCGAACATATTTTTGTACCCTTGGGTAATGGAACACTGTTTATCGGCATTATGAAGGAATTGGAGGAACTGTTGCAGAGTGAAGTTATCGACCATATGCCGCAGGTAATTGTTGTGCAAAGCGAACGCTGTCAGCCGTTTGTGAAGGCTATGGCGACCATGCAAACAGATATAGCCTGTGAGCCTGTAGAGCCGACATTGGCAGAAGGCATTGCCATTGGCGTACCTATGCGCAGTGCTGAAATCTTATCCTATATCTACAAACACAATGTAAAGTCCGTGACAATTCCCGAGGATAAGATATTGTCTGCCAAAGAAAAAATTGCTCATCAGGGAATTTACTGCGAACACACAACAGCGGCGGCTATGAGCATTACTGTGAGCAGTATACCCAGCCGGAAGAAGCATTGATTTCTATGTGCGGTGCTGGCTTGAAGTCAGATCATGGATAACCACTTAAAAAAGCAATCGAAATTTCTCTAAAGTGGGATTTCGATTGCTTTTTTCGCCAGATGAAGTATATCGGGATGGCGCTATATTTTTTCGGAAAATGCAAGATATTGTCGGTATCAGTTTATTGCTCTACGACAGCATCCGCTGCTGTGTATTCCTCCAAGGAATTTTCCCTGGTTTGAATGCAGACGTAGCTGATACCCTCATCCGCAGCAGCAAAGAACTGACGGCGTGCCGCAGGGGAGATTCGCAGCCAGTCTCCGGCTGCCAGCTCCGTTGTTTCACCATCAATTACGGCTTTGCCGCGTCCGGCAGTGATGAAGTAAATTTCTTCGTTTTTCTTGTGATAATGTACGAAAGGTACACTGGCACCTGCCGGGAGATGATTTACACTGACTTCCGCTCCCGTCAGATGCAGCTTGTCATGCAGCTCACGCTGACCTTGTCAAAATTTTTCATGCCTTAGCCCTCCAGTAAATTATTATAGATGTAACATGCTTGATTACAATGAAAAGAATAACACAGCCGTGATGTAATGTCAATAGGTACAACTAAATTTATTTTATTCCCAGCACTTTACGATACACTTCCGCATCCTCAGCCTTGAACACGTCGAACACCACCGTCAGCGCAGAATCGTGCTGCGTCAGCCAGTCCGATACGGTCTGGACGGCGATCTGGGCTGCCTGCTCTCCGGGAAAGTGAAATTCTCCCGTGGAGATGCAGCAGAAGGCAAGGCTTTGTAGCTGATGTTTAGCCGCAAGTTCCAGGCAGGAGCGGTAACAATCGGACAAAAGTGCCGCCTCTTTTGCGGTGGGATTCCTTCCGGCGGAGATGA
>CAJOIN010000191.1 GCA_905234515.1 uncultured Selenomonas sp. | reverse complement strand
TTATGCAAAAAATGGTGGAGGACAACAGGATTTGGTTTGGCAAAGATGGTAATAATGTTCCAGCATTAAAAAGATTCCTTACGGAAATAAAACAGGGAATAGCTTGTAAAACATTATGGTCACGCTTAGAGGTTGGTGATAATCAAGAGGCGAAACGGGAAATAACGACGTTGTTTGAAAATGATGTATTTGATACCCCAAAACCTGAGCGTATATTACAAAGGATATTGCATTTATCAACTAAGGAAAATGACTTGGTACTGGATGCATTCTTAGGCTCCGGCACTACTGCTGCCGTGGCACATAAGATGAACCGCCGTTACATTGGTATTGAAATGGGGGATCATGCAGTGACCCATTGCGTGCCTCGCCTGCAGAAGGTGATTGACGGGGAGCAGGGCGGGATTTCCAAGGCTGTGAACTGGCAGGGGGGAGGCGGATTTCGCTTTTATCGTTTGGGTGAAACTTTATTTGACGAGTACGAGATTATTCGCCCTGATATAAACTTCCTTGAATTGGCGGCACATATCTGGTTTACAGAAACCAAGCGACCTTACAGTGGTGATGGTAAGAGCCCCCTTTTGGGTGTTCATAATGGTACTGCGTACTACTTGCTTTATAACGGTATTTTGGGAGATAAAAAGCCCCAGAGTGGCAATGTGCTGTCAAGGAAAGTGATGTCTATACTGCCTCCTTATGATGGGCCCAAGGTCATTTATGGTGAGCGCACTCTCTTTGGGGCAGCAAAGATGCAGCAGCTTCAGATTACCTTCAAGCATATCCCCACAGAAATCAAGGTCTATTAAGGAGGCGGCGCCATGTTGCAGTTAAAGAACTATCAGGAAGCGGCCTTAAAGAAACTGGCGGCCTTTCTTGGCTCGGCAAGGCTGGATGGAAAAATTGCACGGGCCTTTGCAAAAGAGCAGGATGCCCAAGGTTATGGGGCAAAGTACAAGAGTATCAAAGGGCTGGAAGATGTTCCCTATATTTGTCTGCGTCTGCCCACCGGGGGAGGCAAGACCCTCTTGGGTTCCTATGCCATCGGCGTAGCTGCGGAGGAATATCTGGAGCAGGATTATCCTCTGGTAATCTGGCTGGTGCCTACAGATATTATCCGCAAGCAAACTTTGGAGGTATTGCAAAGTACCCATAAAGAGAACCGTCGAGTGCTGGATGAAAGGTTTGGCGGCAATGTGCGGGTTTATGACATTACAGATTTTACCCATTTGCGTCCCCAGGACTTGCGGGATAAGACAAATGTTTTCATAGCTACTTTTGCAGCTTTTCGGGTAAAGTCCAAGGATGGACGTAAAGTTTACCAGACTAACGAGGCATTAGATGCCTGCTTCCGCGATATTCCTTCACAGGACTATTTTGACAAGGACGAGGCAGGGGAGATGTTTCATTCCTTTGCTAACCTGCTTAGCTTTATGCGGCCTCTTATCATCATTGATGAGGCACACAATCATGCCAGCAAGCTATCAGAAGAAGTGCTGAGGAGGCTTCGCCCTTCGGCCATTGTAGAATTGACAGCTACTCCGGCAGATAACAGTAATGTGCTCTATAAGGTTACTGCTTCGGAACTAAAGGCTGAGGATATGATAAAGTTGCCAGTGATGCTGGAGGAAGCTCAAAGCTGGCAGGGCGCTATTGACAGTGGTATTGAACGGCGTAATGGTTTGGAAAAACTTGCGGAAAATGAGCCCCAGTATCTGCGGCCTATTATGCTAATACAGGCGGAAAACAAAGATAAAGAGGTAACGGTTGAAGTCGTTAGGAATTATCTTATTAAGGAGCATGGTATTCCGGCAGAACAGGTAGCAGTGGCTACGGGGGAGCAGAGGGAGCTCGACGAGGTAAATTTGTTCGATCCTTCCTGCCCTGTGCGTTACGTCATTACTGTGCAAGCCTTGAAAGAAGGCTGGGATTGCTCTTTTGCCTATGTGTTCTGCAGTGTTGCGAAGGTTCATTCCAGCAAAGATGCTGAGCAGCTTCTTGGGCGGGTGCTTAGGATGCCTTATGCCAAACGGCGCCAGCATGATGCCCTGAACCGGGCTTATGCCCATGTGGCGGTGGACAGTTGGATGAGTGCCGTGGGCAGCTTTAAAGACAATCTTATAGACATGGGGTTCGAGCGTGAAGAAACAGAGGAGGCGGTACAGCCAAACTCGCAGATTTCTTTGCTGGAGGATGAAAAAAAGGAATATGTGCAGAATGCCACGTTGGAATTCTATACAACAGAAGCCCCGGATTTCTCTGGCAATATGGCACTTAATCTTTTAACCGAAGTTGTGAAGGAGGAGCAGACAGGCAAGTACAAAGTCACCATCAAGGAAGCAGATAAGGATAATCTGCGTGATTTGCAGGAACAGGTGACGGAGTGTTTCAAAAATCCTCATGACCAACAGGAAGCCTTGTATGCTGTATCAAGGACAAATGTTTACATCCCGCCTAAAGGGATGGTAGACAAGGGTGTAACCTTTGCCGTCCCCCAGCTTTGTCTTGATTTTGGGGATGGGGCAGAACTGGCGGATCGGGAGGCCTGCCTGGCAGATGGCTGGTCACTATCAAGTTTTTCCGCGGAGTTGCCCGCCTTTGTGGTGGATGAAAGTCGCCATGTTTATGAATTTGATATTTTGGACGGCAAGATTACAGAACAGTTTTCCAGCTCAGAGGAAGGACCCTTGGGACTGGAGCGCATTACAGATTGGGATGAAAAGAAGTTGGTTATCTGGCTGTCCAGACGGATAACAGCTTTAGACTTAGACTTTGGCGACTTGGTAAACTATCTGCGTAAGGCTGTTGACTATCAGGTGCAGGTCAAGAAAGTGCCCATGGCAGACTTGGTGCGCTTTCGTTTTGTTCTGGCAAAAATACTCAAGGAGCAGATAGAAATCAATCGCAAGGAGGCTTACAAGCAGGGAGTACAGGAAACTCTGTTTGAAGGTGAGGCAGCTAGAGTGACGCCGGAGGTGCAAATGGCTTTTAGGCCGGGACATTATCCTGCTAAGAGTTTTTACCGTGGCAAGGTGAAATTCCAAAAGCATTTCTATGCTTCCATAGGGGATATGGATTCAAAGGATGAAGTGATATGTGCCCAATATATTGACGCACATCCAATGGTGGAAACATGGGTCAGGAACATTCCACGTGATACTCTTAACTCTTTTTGGCTGCCAACCCACCAAGATAACTTTTACCCGGATTTTGTGGTCAAGCTGACAGATGGCCGGGTAGCGGCTATCGAGGTCAAAGGCGGTCATTTGGTGACAGCGGATGATTCCAAGGAAAAAGATATGGTTGGCCATGTATGGGCAGAAGCCAGCCAGGGAAAGTGCCTGTTCCTGATGGCCACCCTTAAGGATGCACAGGGACGGGATATTGGCAGACAGGTCAATGAGCTTTTGGGTATGTGAGTTTGATAAAAGCTAGTGGTGCAACATCTTAGGTTAATGAAGAGAATTAAAAAAACACCGTATAACCCGTAGTAGGCAAGGTGTTCTGGGGAGGCTGGCCAATTATAGGCTGGCCTCTTATTTTGGTATGAGGAACATTAGTTAGAAACAATGTGAGGCAGGAATCAAATGGAGCAGTCGAGAATAAAGCCTTAGCGATTGTTTGGAGGGATTTTTACGTATAAATATTTCTACCATACTCCTGAAGGCTTTTCCAATCTGCTACTTGGCAGTGATGGGACATATCTTACGGATTTGAACTTTGTGAGCCAAGATGATGAGTGGCAGGGGAGTAAAGGCAAGGAACAGCGTCTGCCTGTTTTTGCAGAGACCTGCCGCTGGCTGGATATATTTTTTGGAGGCAGGGAGCCTGGTTTTGTGCCTCCTTATCAGGTAAAAAATGCTACACCTTTCAGGCAGGTGGTGCTGAACATCGTGGCGAATATTCCCTATGGAAGGGTGACAACCTATGGGGAAATAGCTCAGGAGGCGGCCCGCCGGCTGGACAAGCCCAGGATGTCAGCCCAGGCTGTAGGCGGTGCCGTGGGCTGGAACCCCATCTGCCTGATCATTCCCTGTCACAGAGTAATCGGCGCCAAGGGCACGCTGACAGGATATGGCGGCGGCATGATGAATAAGATTGCTTTGCTGAGGCTGGAGGGGCATAGGGTGACGGAGAAGGGGATTTCCTCTGGTGTCACGCATTAGGTGAAATGGTGAAGATTATGGCAAGTGAAAGAATCCCAAGACCGTTAAAAAGAAGTGTAAAAATAGGGTGTATTTCCTTTGTACTGGTACTGTGCTTATGCCTTGGTGTCAGTATATATTTCAGCTACAGAGAGTTCTTTTTTGAACAGAGCGAGGTCCATATAAGAAATATAATTACTTATGTAATTGGCCATATTGATAATGATGACTTGAAACATTGCGCTGAAACGAAAGCAGAAAGCGAGAAATATAAAGAACTGATGGTCTTCATGGATGATGTTAAGGAAGACTTCAATCCGCAGTACCTTTACATCATCAAGCCCTTGAAGGAAGATGGCGGGAATCATGTGCTGATCATCATGAGCGCAGAAAATAATTATGACCGCTATGAAAATACAGAGGGAAACCTGTATCTCGGCGATATAACAGAGGATGAATATACCAAGGAAGAAGTAGACGAATATCATAAGGCTATGAGCGCCAAAGACATAGTATTCATGGAGAGCAGAAGCTATTGGGGGCATTCCTATTGCGGTTTATATGCTCTGCGTGATTCCCTGGGAGCTCCCTATGCGATTTTAGGAGTCGATATAGACCTGACACAGATGTACCGCGATATCCTGTATAAGACCCTTAATGTCCTTTTGATCATCATTGTTATCGGCGCTGTATTCATTTAT
>CAJOIN010000190.1 GCA_905234515.1 uncultured Selenomonas sp. | reverse complement strand
CTTGAGGGTACTGTTGGTTCCTCCGTGGCTATCGGCCGCCAGAACGGCTTCAAGGATGCTATGGCTAAGTCTGAAGATGGCAAGAAGTTCAACATTCTCGCTTCCCAGACTGGTGAGTTCACCCGTCAGAAGGGCCAGGAGGTCATGGAGTCCTTCCTGAAGTCCGACCGTGACAAGATTGATATCCTCTTTGCTCATAATGATGATATGGCTCTCGGTGCCATCCAGGCTATCGAGGCTGCCGGCCTCAAGCCGGGCAAGGACATCACCATCATTTCCATTGATGGCGTCAAGGGCATTTTCCAGGCCATGATCGAGGGCAAGGCAAACTGCACCGTTGAGTGCAACCCGCTCCAGGGCCCCGTCCTGATGGAGACTGCCAAGAAGATCCTGAATGGTGAGAAGGTAGAGAAGCTGGTCTACGTGCCGGAGGGTGTTTTCCCGGCTGATGTGGCTGAGAAGACTTTGCCGGAGCGCAAGTACTGATTTCTCCGGGCTGAGCTTGTTTAAGGCCGCGCTTGCTGATCTGAGGCGGCGCGGCCCTTTTTTTGCCATAATTACTTGTATTTATCCTTTAAGCGGGGTGCAAGCTATGGAACAACCGGTACTTTTGGAAATGCGGCATATCGACAAGGTCTTTCCGGGGGTCAGGGCACTCTCCAATGTGGATTTCACCCTCAGGGCAGGGGAGATTCACTCCCTGATGGGGGAGAACGGCGCCGGCAAGTCCACCCTGGTCAAGGTGCTGACGGGGGTCTATCAGCGGGACGGGGGCACGATCAGCCTCCTGGGGAAGAGGATTTCCCCGAAAACCCCCAAGGAAGCCCAGGAAGCAGGTATCTCCACCGTGTACCAGGAGGTCAATCTCTGCAAGAATCTGACGGTGGCGGAGAACATCTTCATCGGGCGGGAGCCCAGGAAGCATGGCTTTATTGACTGGGCCACCATCAATAAGCGGGCGGCGGAGCTCTTGGACAGCCTGGGGGTGCATATTGATGTGACGAAGACCCTGGATCATTATTCGGTGGCGGTGCAGCAGATGATCGCCATTGCCCGGGCCATTGATATCGAGGCCAAGATTTTGATTCTCGATGAGCCCACTTCCTCCCTGGACGAGCAGGAGACACAGCAATTATTCCGCATTATCCGCATGCTGCAGAAGCAGGGCCTGGGCATCATCTTTATTTCCCACTTCCTGGAGCAGATTTACGAGCTCTGCGACCATATCACGGTGCTCAGGAACGGGGAGCTGGTGGGGGCCTACGAAGTAGAGAAGCTGCCCCGGCTGGAGCTTATCGCCAAGATGGTGGGCAAGGATCTGAATGCAGTCAAGCATATGGACGATTTCGCGGAGAAGAGCGTGCCCCAGGAAGAGGTGTTCCTGGAGGCAGATCATATCGGCGAGGTGGGCCAGCTGGCAGATGTGGCCCTGAAACTGCACAAGGGCGAAGTGGTAGGCTTCGCAGGGCTCCTGGGCTCGGGCCGCACGGAGACGGCGGAAATCCTTTTCGGCGCCCATCAGCCCACCAAGGGACAGCTCAAGGTCAAGGGCAAGCCCGTGCAGTTCGGCAGCCCCATGGGGGCCATGCGGGAGAGGATTGCCTTCTGCCCGGAGGATCGGAAGACGGCAGGCATTATCGGCGACCTTTCTGTGCGCGAGAACATTATCCTGGCCATGCAGGCCAAGGACGGCATGTTCCATCATATCCCCTACAGCAAGCAGGTGGAAATCGCAGACAAGTACATTGACCTCTTGAAAATCAAGGTCAGCGACCGTGACCAGCTTATCAAGAATCTCTCAGGCGGCAACCAGCAGAAGGCCATCATTGCCCGCTGGCTGGCCACAAAGCCTGAGCTTCTGATTCTGGACGAGCCTACCCGGGGCATAGATGTGGGCACCAAGACGGAAATCCAGAAAATGGCCATAGAGCTTGCCAAGAAGCAGGGCATGGCGGTGGTCTTCATCTCCAGTGAAATGGATGAAATGACCCGCACCTGCTCGAAGCTGATGGTCATGCGGGACAGGCGCAAGGTGGCGGAGCTTACGGGGGATGAAGTCAATTCGGAGAATGTGATGCGCGCGATTGCAGGAGGTGCTTCCTCATGAGCTCTGTAAAGGACAAGCTGCGGGCCTTCAGTGACAGCTCGCTCTTCCTGCCGGTGGTGGCCCTGGCGGTGCTGCTGGCCTTCAACGCGATTTTTGTGGACGGCTTTCTGACCATCTCCCTGACCGAGGACGGCAGGCTGTACGGCAGAATGATTGATATTTTGAACCGCAGTTGCTCCCTGGTTATCCTGGCTTTGGGCATGACCTTCGTTATCGCCACGGCGGGCATAGATATTTCCGTGGGGGCTGTGGTGGCAATCTCGGCGGCCGTGGTCTGCACCCTCCTGGGGGGGCGGGGCGACGGCGTGGCGGAGACGCCCCTGGCCCTGGCCATGCTGGCGGCGGTGGGGGTGGGCATCCTCTGCGGCGCCTGGAACGGCCTTCTGGTGGCCAAGTTCAAGATTCAGGCCATGGTTGCGACCCTGATCCTGATGACTGCGGGCCGGGGCATCGCCCAGCTTATGACGGAAGGCCAGATCATCACGGTCTACTACAAGCCCTTCGCCTATATCTCCGGCGTGATTCCGGGCAATATCCTGCCCACGAATATCTTTATCGCCCTGGCCATGGTGCTTCTGGTGGCCTTCCTGATGAAAAAGACCTCCATCGGCCTTTTCATCCAGTCGGTGGGCATCAATCCCACGGCTGCCCGCTATGCGGGTATCAATGTGACCATGGTTATCTTCCTGGTCTACGCCTTCTCCGGCTTCTGCGCCGGGGTGTCGGGCCTGATCGAAAGCTCCCTGATCCGCGCGGCTGATGCCAATAACGCGGGCCTCAATATGGAAATGGATGCCATCCTGGCGGTGGCCCTAGGGGGCACCCTCCTCTCCGGCGGCAAGTTCTACATCGGCGGCTCGGTTATCGGCGCTGTGACCATCCAGACCCTGACCACCACCATGTACGCCCTGGGGGTTTCCGCAGACCAACTCCCGGTGGTCAAGGCCATCGCGGTTATCGCCATTTGCCTGATTCAGTCGAAGAAGGCCCAGGAAATGTTTGCAGCCTGGAAAGAGAAGCACGGCACGGGGCCGAAGGCGGTTTCGCCGGACCCTACGTCAATAGGAGCAAAGGTGGTGAATGAAGCATGAGAGGCATAAAGAAATTAGCCAACGATATTATAGCCTCGCCATACTTTTCCTTCGGAGTGACGGTACTCCTTTTCGCGGTGCTGTACGGTACCGGCGTGGCCATGTACAAGGGCTTTTTGAGGCCCCAGGTGTTCTTTAACCTGTTCATTGACAATGCGGCCCTCATCATTGTGACGGTGGGCATCACTTTCACACTGATAATAGTGGGCATTGACCTGTCGGTGGGGGCGGTGCTGGCCCTTTCCTGCATGGTGCTGGCCTGGCTGCTGGCCAATTCGGCGGTTCCCGTGTGGGCGGCGGTGGCTGTGGTGCTCATGATGGGCATTGTCATCGGCGCGGCCCAGGGCTATATCATTACGAAATTCGATTTGCAGCCCTTTATCATCACCCTGGCGGGCATGTTCTTCTGCCGGGGCATGACGGCGGTGATTTCCAGGGATACCATCCAGATTACCAATGAAACCTTTACGGCGATTGCCAGCTACAGGATTC
>CAJOIN010000189.1 GCA_905234515.1 uncultured Selenomonas sp. | reverse complement strand
AACCCTGCACGCCATTGGCCTCAAGAGTGACGAGGGCGCCGAAATCCTTATCCACATCGGCCTTGATACCGTCAAGCTGAACGGCGAGGGCTTCAAGGCTCATGTGGCAAGCGGTGACAGCATCAGGAAGGGTGATTTGCTTATCGAGTTCGACATTGACTTCATAAAGGAAAAGGGACTTTCCGTCTCCACCCCCGTGGTTATCACCAATGCAGACAACTACGCCGACCTGGTGCCCAGCACGGGTGAGCATGCAGCCGGAGACAAACTTATGGATGTAATTCCCGCTTGATTTGCGCTGGATTTCAGTATAGGAGGTTTTTGCTATGTCATTTTCCAAAGGATTCCTGTGGGGCGGCGCTGTGGCTGCCCATCAGCTTGAAGGTGCCTGGCAGGAGGGCGGCAAGGGCGTAAGCGTTGCCGATGTTATGACCGTAGGCGGCTACGGCAAGCCCAGGGAGATTACAGACGGGGTTATAGAGGGGAAAATTTACCCCAATCACGATGCTATCGACTTCTATCACCACTACAAGGAAGATTTGGGCCTGATGGCGGAAATGGGCTTCAAGGCTTTCCGCACCAGCATTGCCTGGACCCGCATCTTCCCCAAGGGGGACGAGGCGGAGCCGAACGAGGCAGGGCTGAAATTCTACGATGATCTCTTTGACGAAATGAACCGCCTGGGCATCGAGCCGGTGGTGACGCTCTGCCACTTCGAGCTGCCCTACCATCTGGTGACGGAATACGGCGGCTTCAGGAACCGCAAGGTGGTGGATTTCTTCGTCAAGTTTGCCGTCACCTGCTTCGAGCGTTACAAGGACAAGGTCAAGTACTGGATGACCTTCAACGAAATCAACAACCAGCGCAACACCGATGTGCCCTTCTTCGCCCTCACCAACTCCGGCTTCACCTATAAGGAAGGGGAGGACAGGAAAGAGGTACTCTATCAGGTGGCTCACAATGAGTTTGTGGCCTCTGCCAAGGCGGTGGTGGAGGGGCACAAGATTAACCCCAAGTTCCAGATCGGCTGCATGCTGAACATCGGCCCTGTCTATACTGAGAGCTGCCGCCCGGCAGATGCCATCACGGCCCTGAAGGAAATGGACAAGACCTGGTTCTTCTCCGATGTGCAGTGCCGGGGCCACTATCCCACTTATGTGCTGAAGGAATGGGAAAACAAGGGCTATAAAATCAAGATGGAGGACGGGGATCTGGAAGTCCTGGCCGAAGGCAAAGTGGATTACTTCGCCTTCAGCTATTACCAGACCATCGTAGTAAGCTCCGAAAAGAAGAACGATGATGACGATGAATTCACCGTGGGCCTTGACAATCCCTATGTGCAGAAATCCGATTGGGGCTGGAAGATTGACCCCGTGGGCCTGCGCTACGCCCTGAATCTGGTGCAGGAACGCTACGAGCTGCCCATGATGATTGTGGAAAACGGTATCGGGCTCCACGAGACAGAGGCGGATAAGCAGGCTGACGGCATGATTCACGATGATGCCCGTATCGAATACTTCCGCGCCCATATCGGCGAAGTCAAGAAAGCCGTAGAGGAGGACGGCGTGGATCTCCTGGGCTATCTCACCTGGGGCCCCATCGACCTGGTGTCCGCAGGCACCGGCGAAATGGAAAAGCGCTATGGCTTTATCTACGTGGACAAGAATAACAAGGGTGAAGGCACCCTGCGCCGGGAAAAGAAGAAGTCCTTCTTCTGGTACAAGCAGGTCATTGAAAGCAACGGAGAAAAATTAGGGTAATCTCCGGGAAGTGCAGGACGACGGAGAGGACGAGTAAAACGGTATAATTTTTATGGCGCAGTGCTTCGGCCCTGCGTCATTTTTTTTGAAAAAGAGGCGGTTGCTCAACATCCTCTAATCTTTTCTGAACCTCTTTATCCCAGGTCAGCAGCAAATCCACATACTTTTCCTTTATCATCCGGTAAATCTCCAGGGCTGTCACTTCATTATAGGTATGTGCTGATAAATTCCGTTTTTCCTGCATATCCAGCCAGGTTTCCGCATCGGCAATCATGCCTTGCTTCCAGCTTTCACGAATGCTGCTGCGCGGGCTGCTTACTTCGATTCCTTCATAGTCAAGTACGCATTTCATCAATTTCCACGCCAGCTCAAAAGAAAATTCAAATCGCTGAATCGTCGCATCCAAATACATATCATCAGCATCAGGCTCTTTTTCCAATGCTGACTGCAAGCGCATTACGGCACGATGATAATCGGCCTGTTTCATCTCTATCTGTAATTTTGTCATAACCATTGCACCTTCTGAACTGCTAAAAATCAGCCTGCCTTCCGCATCTATGGACTGCTTTAATTTTTCATTTGCCTGCCGCTTATAATCGACAATATCAAATGTGTAGGGCAATTTGCTTTCCTCAAACGCCAGTGCTAGTTTCGTTATGACAGCGGAGCTGCCGGAAACTGCTAAATCTACATCCGAGGTGATTTTTGCATCTCCTCTTGCACGGGAACCAAAAATCTTTACCCATTCTATCTGGTCAGTATAGCGGCAGATAATAGCAATTATATCTCGCAAATGCGGCAGTTCAATAGTATACAAACCCTGTCTGTATTTTGAATTGTATTTTATAAATTCCATCAGAGTTCTTCTTTCTTGTATCCATAAGTGCTCACGAAAAAATGGGAACATATGGAGGCTTATGTGCCATCGTATTTATCCCGCACAAAATCCAGGAACCGCATCGTAGCCTGGGAAAAGACGCGGTTCTTCTTCCATGCCAGCACATGGCCCGTGACGCGCTCCGGCGCAAAGGGGCGGAAGCATAAGCCTCTCATGGGGCGGATGGAGAAAGCTCCCTCGACGCAGATGAGGCAGCCTATGCCGCGTTCGGCGAGAAGCAGACCGTTGGTGGGGAGGTTGTGGGAGGCAACGATGTTCAGCCCGTCTTCATCCATCCCCAGCCATTTGGCGATTTCTGCAATGACAATGGTGCGCCGCGGGATGATGATGGGCAGTCCCTGTATGTCTTCCGTGGTAATTACCTCCCTCCGGGCGAGGGGGGAATCCTCCCGCATGGCAACACCCCATTTCTCATAGCAGGGCAGGCGAAAAAAATTGTACTTTGCTACCTCTACCGGCTCCAGCAGGATGCCAAGGTCGATATTGCCACGGTCGATTTTCTCCCGGATGTCGTTGCCGTCCGCACTGTACAGCTCAAATTTGACAGAGGGAAAATTTTGCCTGAAGGCAGCCATGATTTCGGGCAAAAGGAGGGAGGCAATGCTTTCCACACAGGCAATGGTCACGGTTCCCTGCATTTGCGTTTTTTGCTCGGCAAGCTCCCGGCAGGCTTTGTCTGCAAGCTGGGTGATTTCCCTTGCCCTTTGCTGGAACAGGAAGCCGCTGTCGGAAAGGGTGAGCTGCTTGTGCTTGCGCACGAACAGTTCCGTTCCCAGGTTCTTTTCCAAATCCATGAGCTGGCGGGAAAGGGTCGGCTGGGTGATATGGAGATCCTTGGCTGCCTGTGTCATGTTGCCCGCTTTGGCGACAGCGAGAAAATATTTCAGTACGCGGATATCAAGTTCCATGCGTAACACCTTCCTCGAAGACAGAAAGTTTCAGTCCCTATGATAACAGATTTTCATGTATTTATCAATGCTCAAAAGGCATTGATGAGCATACAGAATAGGCATTGGACAAGAAAACTATTTATTCCTATACTGTAAGCAGGAA
>CAJOIN010000188.1 GCA_905234515.1 uncultured Selenomonas sp. | reverse complement strand
GCCCCCAAAGCGGCGGGCAGTCCATAGCCCATAGTGCCCTGGCCGCCGGAGGTGAGGAAATGCCTCGGCTCATAGACATCGAAGAACTGAGCCGCCCACATCTGGTGCTGGCCCACATCCGTCACCGCAATGGTGTCATGGGACATAAGGGAACTGATCTTGGAAATCAAGGCACCAGGCTTGATGAGGTTCCCTTCCTCCACATAGCCGAAGGGCTTTTCCTTGGCGCGGGCCACAACCTGCTCCAGCCAGGGAGCAAAGCGGCTCCTGAAGTCATCAGGCGCCTTGGATAGTTTTTCCTTCAAAAGTGGCAGGGACCAGCGCAGGTCACCCAGCACCCGCAGGTCAGCTTCCACGTTTTTATTTACCTCAGCAGCATCCAGCTCGAAGTGGACAATCTTGGCATGAGGGGCAAAGGCAGCCACCTTCCCTGTCACCCTGTCTGAGAAGCGCATGCCGATACAGAGCAGCAGGTCGCATTCCTGAATAGCCATATTGGAGCCGTAGCTGCCGTGCATGCCTGCCATGCCAAGGAAGCCCTCCCCATCAGCAGGATAGGTGCCGATACCCAAAAGGGTAGTGGTGACAGGCACCCCAAGACGCTGCACGATTTCCCTCAGCTCTGCGGAAGTATCGGAGGTATTCACACCGCCCCCGGTGAAGACCAGGGGCTTCTTGGCCTTCTGGATAGCCCGGACAGCCGCATCGATCTCTGCTTCCTCCCCCTCGTATTTGCCGCTGTAGCCCTTCAGGGACACCTTCTCCGGATATTTGTAGTCAATCTCCGTGTCAAAGACATCCTTAGCCACATCAATGACCACGGGGCCGGGACGGCCCGTACGGGCAATAAAGAACGCCTCCTTCAGCACCCGGGGCAGGTCTTTAGCCTTTTTCACCAGATAGTTGTGCTTGGTGATGGGCGTGGTTATGCCGCACACATCAGCCTCCTGGAAGGAGTCCTTGCCGATATAGGGATTGGCCACCTGCCCGGTGATGCACACCAGGGGCACAGAGTCCATGCTGGCGGTGGAAATGCCGGTAATCAGGTTGGTAGCACCGGGCCCGGAGGTAGCAAACACCACCCCCACCTTCCCCGTGGCCCGGGCATAGCCATCTGCCGCATGCACCGCCCCCTGCTCATGGCGGGTGAGGATATGGGGAAAATTCATCTTGTATACGGCGTCATAAAGGGTCAGCACCGCTCCTCCGGGATAGCCGAACACCACTTCCACGCCTTCTTTTTTCAGGCTTTCAAGTACAGCCTGAGCACCATTCATCTTCAACGCAAAGCCCCCTCCAAGATTATGTTTATTGTGCAACTGTTTGTCCAGTATAGCATCAATTTACAGATATACACTCATATAGTATAGCTTATTGTATACAATGTTACAACCACAACTTCAATGGTCACTGGCCAGCACCAATCCCGTGATGCTTGTAGCTCCGGCCTTCTTCAGCACCTTCCCGCATGCTTCCATGGTGCTGCCGGTGGTGAAAATATCATCCAGCAACAAGATTTTCTTCCCCTGCACCAAAGGCATGCCATCTTCCTCCACCGCCGCAAAAGCTCCCCGCAGGTTCTCCTCCCTGGCAGCAGGGGTGAGGCCGTACATGGCCATGGTCTCACGATTGCGGACGAGCCCCCGGGTCATGGCTATACCCTTCTCCTCCAGCCATTCCCCAAAGATTTTCTCTGTCTGGTTGAAGCCGCGGGCCTTCTCCTTCTCTGCAAACAGGGGCACCGGCACTGCCAGGAAGTCACCATCCATAAGCCACGTCAGCTCCGGCTCCGCGGCCTGCAGCAGTGACTTGATATAAGGCAGGGTACTCATCTTCCTGCGATATTTCAAATCCTTGATAAGCTTCTGCAAATACTCCTTGTATAAGCTCAGAGCCCATATTCCCTCAATGGCCGAGCCGGGAGGCAGGGCCAGCTTTCTCACCGTCAAAGCCTTCTGCAGGCAGGAAGGACACCAGCCACTCCTCTCTGCCACATACCTGCCGCACATGGGGCAGCGCGAAGGAAAGAGGAAATCCCAAAAGCTGCCTAGTATCTCACGTGACCTCTCATTCAGTTTCGGCAAAACCTCGCCTCCTTTCACAAAATCATTATCAAGATAAAAACTTCGACCTAAGCGGCACTTTTCCTGCAAAGGGCGTGTTGATTTAACGGCCTATTTGATTTATGATTAGAGGAAACGTGTAAATTAGACATCAAGGAGCAAGCCATGAGAGATAAAGCCGAAGAGCAAATCACCCTGCTGGGGGAGAAAAAAGTCAAGTACCACTATGACTACTGCCCGGAGATTCTGGAGACCTTCGAGAACCGCCACCCGGACAATGACTACTGGGTGAAGTTCAACTGCCCGGAGTTCACCGCCCTTTGCCCCATTACGGGCCAGCCGGACTTCGCCACCATCTACATTTCCTATATCCCTGACCAGAGGATGGTGGAAAGCAAATCCCTGAAGCTTTATCTGGTGAGCTTCCGCAGCCACGGTGATTTCCACGAGGACGTGGTGAACGTCATCATGAAGGACCTCATCAAGCTGATGGACCCGAAATACATCGAAGTCTGGGGCAAGTTCCTGCCCCGGGGCGGTATTTCCATTGATCCCTTCGCCAACTACGGGCGTCCGGGGACAAAGTACGAGGAGCTGGCCTGGGAGAGGTTTAAGCAGCATGACCTCTACGCTTTGGACAAAGTAGACAATAGGTAACTTTATTAGTGTACGACAATAAGCATTAGGGGGCTTCCATTTGAAACGGCAGAAACGCATTGCACTTATCAACGACATAACCGGCTTTGGGCGCTGCTCCGTTACGGTAGAGCTCCCCTTGATTTCTGCCCTGAAAGTCCAGGCCTGCCCGCTGCCTACTGCTATTCTCTCCACCCATACTGGCTTTGCCGAGCATTATCTGGATGACTATACAGAGCGCATGAAGCCCTACATGGATAACTGGGAGGCCAATCACCTGTCCTTTGACGGCATCCTTACAGGCTTCCTGGGCTCCGAGCAGCAGATACAGATTGTGTTGGATTTCATCCGCCGCTTCAAGACAAAGTCCACTCGCATCATGGTGGACCCGGTAATGGGTGACTACGGCAAGCTCTATAAATCCTATACCCCGGAGATGTGCAAAAGCATGAAGCGCCTGCTGACAGTGGCAGACCTCATCACCCCAAACCTCACGGAGGCCTGCGAACTGCTAGATGTGCCCTACCCCAAAGACGGGCATGTTTCCTTTGATACTCTGGAATATATGGCGGCAGAGCTCTCCGAAAGGGGCCCCTCCCAGGTAGTGATCACAGGACTTGGTGCTCCTGATGGCAGGAGCATCCGCAACTTCATTTACGAGGCTGAACGTGGTTCCGTGCTGGAAGTACCAAAGATTGGACACGACCGCAGCGGCACAGGCGACGCCTTCGCAGGGATTGTAGGGGCTTCACTTATCAAAGGGGAGTCTTTGGAGGGCTCCGTTAGGAAGGCGGCTGAGTTTATTAGTAAGTGTCTGCAATATGCAGAGGAATTGAAGCTGCCCTGGAATTATGGGATTCCTTTTGAGGAGTATTTGACGGAACTCAAGTGAAGTGCCGTCTGCAGTTAATGCCCCACCGGGGCATTAACACTTCACGTGGCTTAAGTCCGCAGCGCCCTTCCATGGGCGCCTGCTTAGCTGGGTAATTTGCGTTTTAGAAGGATATAAGACTATGATTG
>CAJOIN010000187.1 GCA_905234515.1 uncultured Selenomonas sp. | reverse complement strand
TTCCACCTGTTCCCATTCCGAACACAGTAGTTAAGCACCAAGAGGCCGAAAGTACTTGCCTGGAGACGGGCTGGGAGGATAGGAAGTTGCCGGTTAAGTTGAGAAGCACCCTGTGGGGTGCTTTTTTTATTTGCTAATGCCATAATAAAATGCCCTTGCAGAAAAATCTGTAAGGGCATCATTATTATGGACTTTAGAATTTGAACTGCCTGAGGGCCTGGGCCTGTTCGTGGGCCATATTGGAGAGGGTCTCGCTGGCGGAGGCGATTTCCTCCGAGGAAGCGGACTGCTCCTCTGTGGCGGCAGAGACGGACTCCATGTGCTCGGAAATGACACGTCCCTTGGCGGTGATATCCTTGACAGAGCCGGAGATGTTCTTGGCATCTTCGCTGACGGTGCGGATGGCCTGGTCCATGAGGACAGTCTTTTCGGCACCGTTTTCCACCAGTTTGCGAATCTGCTCGAAGACCTTCTGCAGGTTCTCTACGGACTGGGCGCCTGCTACGACGGCATCGCAGCCCTCGTTCATGGAGGTGACGGCAGCGTTGGTATCCTGCTGCATGGTGGCAATGAGCTGGGCAATCTTTTCAGCAGCCTGTTCGGACTGCTCGGCCAGCTTCCTGACTTCCTCTGCTACTACGGCGAAGCCGCGTCCCTGGTCACCGGCACGGGCGGCCTCGATGGCGGCGTTCAGGGCCAGCAGGTTAGTCTGGCTGGCGATTTCGGAAATGGTATCTACGATGGCGCCGATTTCCTCAGAACGGGAGCCAAGCTTGCCCACGATTTCCGAGGTAGAGCTGACGGTCTTTTCCACGCCCCGAATCTGGGCTACAGACTTGGTCAGCACCTCATTGCCATGTTCTGCCTCCTCGGCGGCCTGGCGGGAGTTGTCTGAGACTTCGCTGGCGTGGGAGCGCATTTCCTGGATGGAACTGTTCACCTTGTCCAAAAGATCCCCGCTGGTGCCCAAGGCTGCCTCCTGGTCCATGACCAGATGGGCAGATTCTCCTACGGCCTCGGCGGACTGCACAGCCGCTTGGGCAGACTGGTGGGAGGCTTCCTTCAGATTCTCGGCGGAGGAGTTGATGTTCTTCACGGTGTCGTAGATGCCCTTCATGTAGGAGGCCATCTTTTCCTGCATGGCCATCAGGGTAACGGAAAGATGGCCGAATTCGTCACCACGGTCCAGGGCATGGTCTCCGGAGCGGAAGTCACCGTCACGGAGCTTTTCACAGACATGGGTCATGGAGGAAAGGGCGCTGGTGATGCTGTCAGCAATCAGGCGGCTGAAGCCTGCCTGTATGAGCAGGGCGATGATGGTCACGGCCAGGATCATCTTGGCTGCCATGCTGTTGGCATCGGTGCTGGCCTGGTTCTTCTGGTTGGCCTCTTCATTCACCTTGTCCTGCTGGCCGTGGAGGGCATCACGAAGCCCGCGGGTAGCAGGGGAACCGTCCTTTTCATAGACATCCATGGCCTCCTGGGACTGGCCTGCTTCAGCCAGGGTTATGACCTTGTTCATGACGGCCTTGTAGGCGGCCCACTGCTGGTCTATTTCGCTGGTGTCCTCATAGGGTGTGCCCTTCATGGCAGCTTTGTAGTTGGCAAGCTCGGCTTCAAAGCCATCTTCTGCTTCCTTTTTCTGCTTGGTGACCTTTTGGAGCCGGTCAGCATGACCCTGGAGCATGACTCCCTGGAGAGTCTTTACCATCATGATGCGGCTCCATTCTACGGACTTGCCCAGGTGCTGGACCCCCTGCATTTCCTGCATATACATGCTTTCCATGGCCTCGTCAGCCTTGTTCAGGGAATTATACCCCACTAAGCTGATGGTAAAAGCATGGCCACCGCAGCCACGGCCACAATGAGCAGCAGCTTGATGGATACTTTCATGTTGTGTATCAAGCCCAAAATAAATCCCTCCCTGTCTAAACAGAAATATATGCGCTCGAAGTTTTTTTGCATATATTCGTTTTCGGGGAGGGATTTTCCTACATGGGAGAATTTTTTTTAAGGGACAGCTTTTGGGTTAGGAGGGGCGACGACCTTGGCGCAAAGCTGCTGGGCAAGATTCTGGGAGGGCTCAGCCTGGCAGGCGACCTTTGCACCCCTGAATTTCAGCAGCAGGGCCGCCAGGAGATTCAGCACGAAGCAGCCGGCAAAGAAGTACCGGGTGGCGGCATAGCCGCCAGCGCTTTCCCGGAAGGCGGCGATAATGGTGGGACCGGCCAGGCCTGCCATGCCCCAGGCCGTGAGGACCCTGCCGTGGATGGCGCTGAGCTGGCGGGTGCCGAAGAGGTCCGACAGATAGGCGGGCATACAGGAGAAGCCGCCGCCATAGCAGGTGATGATGAGAAAGACCAGCGCCTGGAACATGAGGACTTCAGAGGTCCCTGCCAGCAAGGCGAAGGCGATAATCTCTATGAGGAAAAATAGCACATAGGTGACAGCCCGTCCCAGAAAATCGGAAATGCTGGACCAGAAAATGCGTCCGGCGCCATTCAAAAGACCGATAATGCCCACCATGGAGGCTGCTTCGGAGGCTTCCATGCCCACCACTTCCTGGGCCATGGGGGAAGCCACGGCCAAAAGGCCGATGCCGCAGGTGATATTCACGAAGAAAATCCACCAGAGGGCGCCAAACTGCCAGGTCTTCATGGCTTCCCCGGCGGTGAGGCCGTGCTGCTTGTGGTGAATCTGATGTTTGGTTTTCTCAGCCACAGGAGGCTTCAGGTAAAGAGAGGAGGCGGCCATCAAGGCCATATAGGCTATGCCCATGATGAGGAAATTCTGTACCAGGCCGTAAACTGCCGTGAGACGCTGCATCAGGGGGCCGGCTACCAGGGCGGCAAAGCCGAAGCCCATGATGGCAAGGCCTGTGGCAAAGCCCCGGCGCCTGGGGAAATACTTCACCAGGGTGGACACAGGGGTGATGTAGCCAATGCCAAGGCCTATGCCCCCAATGCAGCCATAGGCAAGGTACAGCAGGGGCAGGCTGTGAAGCACTGTCGCCAGGGCCGTGCCCAGCATGCCGGTGCCGAAGAAGGCCGCAGCCAGCAGACCGCTTTTCCTGGGGCCGATTTTTTCCACAAAACTGCCCAGAAAACCTGCCGACAGCCCCAAAAACAGGATGGCAATGGAAAAGACCCAGGTAATCTCCTTCAGTCCTGCCCCCATTTCCGTCATCATGGGCCTTACCAGCACACTCCAGGCATAGACGCTGCCGATGGAAATATGGATGCCAATGGCAGCCAGGGCAATGAGCCAACGGTTTCTCATAAGGATGAACCTCCTTTGGAAAAAGAGAAGCCCCGGCCCGGCTACTAAACTCCGTGCGAAACGGTGTTTCTCACTGCGCCCTTACACGAACACTAAGCTCCTGCTGCGCCTTCGGCTTGCACTCGCTAAGTGTTCATAGTAAAAAAGACCGTCCGGGCAGAACTTCTCGCCCAGACGGTCGGCTTGTAAAACTTCCCAGGGCATGCAGTGAACTCTGCTGAACCGTCAGCCCTGAAAAGCCTGTATCCTATTTTGCCATCAGTATATCATCAGCAGGGGGAAATGGCAAGAGGAAAGTTTTAATAGGTTTTTAACTGTTATCTAATGTGCTCTTAATTAAGAAGGTCTATGATTAAAAATTGAAATCATACATTACATATTTTAACTGGAGGACGGATAATGGGGAAAATAAAGGATTTTTTTAATCTGGCCAAGCGGTTTCCCACGGAGGAGGAGCGGTATAAGA
>CAJOIN010000186.1 GCA_905234515.1 uncultured Selenomonas sp. | reverse complement strand
GACATGCCCATGTACCGCCGCGCCCGATTGGGGATTTCCTATCTGCCCCAGGAGGCATCAATTTTCCGCAAGTTGACAGTGGAAGAAAATATCATGGCCATACTGGAAACTACGGAACTTTCCAAGGCGGAGCAGCGTCATAAGTTTGAGTCCCTGCTGGAAGAATTCCACATTGGTCATGTGCGGGAGCGTAAGGGCACTGAGCTCTCCGGTGGTGAGCGCCGTCGGGTGGAGATTGCCCGCTGTCTGGCTTTGGAGCCACAGTTCATCCTGTTGGATGAGCCCTTTGCAGGGGTTGACCCTCTGGCTGTGGCGGATATACAGGATATTATCCAGTACCTAAGGCAGAGGGGCATGGGCATCCTTATCACTGACCACAATGTGCGAGAAACCCTGCAGATTGTGGACAGGGCCTATATTTTGAACAACGGTAAGATACTTCTGGAAGGGGATAGTGAAACCATCGCCAACAGCCCCATTGCCAGGAAGTTCTATCTGGGCGATAATTTTTCAATGTAAGGAGCAGGCTGGATGAAGCTGAGAATTTTAGACAAGTACATATTCAGGGAAATCCTCCTGGCCTTTATCTTTGGCATCTGTGCTTTTTCTGCCGTTTTTATCGGTTCCGGCACCTTATTTAAGATTGCCAAGTTCATTACGGACTATGGAGCTTCCCTTTCGGCGGTAATAAAGATTTTTGTCTTTAGTATGCCAAATGTTATTATGTGGACCTTCCCCATGTCCATGCTGCTGGCCACGTTGCTGACTTTCGGCAAGCTTTCCGGTTCCTCGGAAATTACCGCTATGAAATCATGTGGTGTGAGCTTTTCCCGCATTGCTACCCCCGCCATTATCATGGGCCTGGTGGTGAGCATAGGAGCTATCCTCTTTAACGAGCACGTGGTGCCATGGGCTAATACCGCCTATCGCAATGTGCTCTACTATGAGATACAGGGGAATACCACCTTGCAGTCCCAGGAGCATATTATCCTCAAGGAAATCAAGGATGGCAAGATTCAGCGTCTTGTCTATGCCCGAAAGTATGAAGCAGAGAAGGAGCATCTTACCGGTGTTACCATGCAGCTGTTTAATGAGGCCGGTAATGTCAGTCATGTAGAAAATGCTGAATATGCAGAGTGGAATGGCAAAGAGTGGACCATGCACAATGGCATTATCTACGACATCACTGAGGGCGAAGGCAAGAGCGACCACACCTTGCGCTTTGACACCCAGGTTTTGCCGGTGGCCTCAAGCCCAAAGCAGATTGTGAGAGCCCAAAAGGATCCGGAGGAGCTCACCATGAGAGAGCTCAGGGCAGAGATAAACATCATGAAGAGCCAGTATGTCAACACCAACAAGCTGGAGGCAGAACTCTATCAGCGAGTTACCGTGCCCATGGCCAGCCTTGTGTTCGCCCTGGTAGGCGTACCCTTGGGCTTGCAGCCTAACCGCAACACCTCATCGGCAGGCTTTGCCATGAGTGTTATCATTATTTTCTTCTACTATACCCTGATGACTATGGGCAATGCCCTGGCCAGAAGTGGTGCTGTTGCACCTATGCTGGCCGTATGGATACCCAATATTGTGGGCCTTTTGGCTGGCGTAGTATTGATTAGACGAGCTTCAAGATAGAGTATTTCAGGCCCGGAAAGGTGGCAGCAGCAGATGTATGGAGTCCTATTGATAGTAGTTTTGATAGTTACCGGCGGGGCAATAGCCTTTATAGGCGATCGCCTGGGCACGAAGATTGGCAAGAAGCGTCTGTCCATTTTTGGACTGCGTCCACGTCACACCTCGGTTATTATCACCATCATAACTGGTGCCATCATTACCACCCTGACCTTTGCTGTCATGGCGGCTGCCTCAGAAAATGTGCGCACGGCTCTTTTCGGTATGGAAAAGCTTAAGCAGCACATGACGGAGATGCAGCAGAACATTGAGAATGCTGAAGCTGAGTTGAAGTCTGCCCAGGTGGAAAAGGATGCTGCTGACAGCGCTTTGGAAAGGGCCAAGGGCCAGGTGGAGAAACTCATATCCCAGCAAAAGGAATTGGAAGCAGAGTCCAGGGATCTTCAGGAGGGGAATGCTGCTTTGCTGGAACAAAATGAATCCTTGCAGAGCAGTAATGAAAAATTAGGCAAACAGAATGACTCCCTGCTGGCAGATAATGCCAGCCTGTCGGGACGCAATGAAAAGCTGACATCAGACAACCAGGTATTGGAGGAACGTACCAGGCAGCTGCGGGATGGCCTTATTACCATGAGGGAAGGGGATATTACCTTCCGGGCCGGGGAAATTCTGGCCAGTGGCGTCATACAGGGGGGGCGCAGTGAAAAGGCTGTGGAGGCAGATTTCCAGTCACTGGCACAGCTTGCCAGCCGCAATGTATCTGTCCGTCTGGGGGAGAACCTGACAGACCAAGAGATTTGGCTCTATCAACCTGAAGTGGAAGCTGCCATCAAGAGCATAGCTGAAAGCCGCCAGGATATGGTGGTGCGCATAGTGGCTGCCGGCAACCTGGTGAGAGGCGAGACGGTCAGGGCTTCTCTGGAGCTATACAAGAACAGCATCATTTATCAGGGCAAGGAGTTCATTATTGCCCGTCCCTACACTTTGAAAGAACATGATGAAGCGGAAGCAGAACATGTAGTCATGGACTTCTTGACCAATGTAAACCAGGCGGCAGTGCAGAAGGGCATACTCCCTGATCCCATCCGCGGCTCTGTGGGAATTATCGAAGGGGCCCAGTTCTACAGTTTGGTGGAATCCCTGCAAAGAACCACCGACCACATAGTTCTTTCAGCTTATGCCAGGGATGCAACGGATGCACAAGGTCCTCTTAGGTTGGAATTCAAGTTGGAACCGGCCAAAGATTTTGACGGGGATTACCTGGAGCGTTGAAGAATGGCTTCTGGAGAAGGTGTTTGCATGAGCATTATGGCTGTGGACCCAGGCAGGGATAAATGCGGTATGGCGGTGTTGTCGTCAGCGGGGGAGATTCTCTGGCGGCAAGTTATTGAGACTGCAAAATTGGACGTGACAGCGGGTGCTGTAAGGGCGCAATATTCACCTAAGCTGCTGGTCTTGGGCAATGGAACCACCAGCCGGGAAGCAGAGGCAAGACTCACAGATGCCTTGCCGGATCTGCCGCTAAAGGTGGTGGACGAATACCGCACCACAGATGAGGCTAAACGTCTCTATTGGCAGGTAAATCCCCCCAAGGGGTGGCGCAGGCTTCTGCCTTTGGGCATGCAGGTGCCGCCAGAGCCAGTGGACGACTTGGTGGCGGTTATTTTGGCCCGCCGGGAGTTGGAGCATGGTATTTGATTAGGAGGAGCGTCATGGGAGAGAAGCAGAGCCGTCCTGATTGGACGGAGTATTTTCTTGATATTGCCAAGGCTGTAGGGCGTCGTGCTACCTGCCTGCGCCGCCGTTATGGGGCCATTATCGTCAAGGATAAGATCATTATCAGTACCGGCTACAATGGCGCTCCCCGCGGGGAGGCTAACTGTATCGATACAGGCCTGTGTGAGCGGGAGCGGCTCCATGTGCCCAAGGGTCAGAACTATGAGCTCTGCGTGGCAGTCCATGCCGAGCAGAACGCCATCATCAATGCTGACCCGGCTTTGATGGAAGGTGCCACCATCTATATTGTGGGCTATATTCTGGCAAGCCCTGCCTCCTTTGTCGCCGCATGCTGAGAAATGCTAAGCTGGCCCAGGTGGTTTACTACGAGACTGACGGCAGTATCGTCACCTGCCGCCCTGATGAAATTGCATAGGAAAAACTTTCAGTGGAGCCTGTTTGCTGGGCTCCTTTTGTTTTGCATTGTTTTTTTATAGAGTGGATTTTCACTTGATTTTTACTATCGCAGAGGCAGAGAAACGGGATTGACATTGCCATGCCCTTGGCGTAGAATAGGATTGTTATTTAGGCAGAGGTGCAGCTTGCTGCATTCGGTCTTTTAGAAATTGAAGGAGTGCGACTTAATTTATGCCTGATTATATTTTGGCGTTTATCATTGCGGCTGGCATGGCCTTACTGGTGACGCCTGGGGTCATCTACTTGGCCAAGAAGACTGGGGCCTTGGATAAGCCCGATGCCCGCAAGGTTCATAAGAATCCTATTCCCCGTATCGGGGGCCTTGGCATTTACCTGGCTTTTATGGCCGCTATGGTGGCAGTGCTGGCCCTGGTTCCGGTGGACGTGGAAGTCAAGCAGGAAATCCTGGGGCTTATGGTGAGCGGTACCATCATCGTTATCATTGGCCTGGTTGACGACTATACGAACCTGCCTGCCAAGGTGAAGCTTTTGGGGCAGATCTTGGCGGCCTGCGTTTTGGTGCTGGGCTTTGATGTGAGGATTGATTTCATCACTGACCCCTTTGGGGACTATCTTTTCCTGGAGTTTTTGGCAGTGCCCGCCACCCTTTTCTGGATTGTGGGCCTTACCAATACGGTTAATCTCATTGATGGCCTTGACGGTTTGGCAGCAGGTGTTTCTACTATTGCTGCTATAACTATATTCCTGGTGGCCCTGCAACAGGGCTTTATGCTGGTGGCAGTGCTTACTGCGGCTTTGGCAGGAGCAGCCTTCGGCTTCCTTTACTACAACTTCAATCCCGCCCGCATTTTCATGGGGGATTCGGGCAGCATGTTCCTGGGCTTTATGCTGGCAGGCATTTCCGTCATCGGTGCGGTGAAGAGCGCTGCTACCATTGCCCTTATTGTGCCCATCCTGGCTTTGGGGCTGCCCATTATGGATACCACCTTTGCTATTGTGCGCCGCTATCGCGGCGGGGTGCCCATCTTCAAGCCGGACAAAGGCCACCTCCATCACAGGTTGCTGGATCTGGGCTTCACCCAGCGCCAAGCGGTGCTCCTGATGTACGTCATCAGCGCCCTGCTGGGGCTTAGCGCTGTGGCTCTTACGGAAGTAAGCCCTCAGATGTCCATCGCCATTGTGTGTGGTGTGATTTTCACGGTGCTCTTTGGCGCCAAGAAAATCGGCATCTTCCATTTGAACGATTCTGCTCAGCAGCATTGAAATACTCGAATAAAAGGAAATCCCAATAAAGGCAGGTAAGGTTCCTGCCTTTATCTATATGGGGAAAGGTGATAGATATATGGCAAAAAAGAAAATCAAGGTGATGACTGTTTTCGGCACCCGCCCGGAGGCCATCAAGATGGCGCCTATCGTGCTGGAGTTGCAGAAGCATCCCGAGGAGATTGTCCCCGTGGTGGCAGTGACAGCCCAGCACAGGGATATGCTGGATCAGGTGCTGAATCTCTTCAAGATTAAGCCTGACCATGACCTGGATATCATGTCGGCGGGCCAGACACTCTTTGACATCACCTCCAAGGCCATGATGGGCCTGGACAAGGTGCTTCAGGAGGAAAAGCCGGACATTGTGCTGGTACATGGCGACACCACCACCACCTTTGCGGGAGCTTTGGCAGCTTATTATCATCAGATTCCCGTGGGTCATGTGGAGGCTGGCCTCCGCACCCATAATATCTATTCCCCTTTCCCGGAGGAAATGAACCGCAAGCTCACGGGCTGCATTGCCGCCCTGGACTTTGCCCCTACGGAGACTTCCGAGCAGAATCTTTTGGCAGAGAATGTGCCTGCCGAGCAGATTTTCGTCACGGGCAACACCGTGATTGATGCCCTGCATCACACGGTGCGGGATGATTTTGAGTTTGGTGATGAGCTGCTGAAGAAAATCGACTTCAAGGGCAAGCGCATTATCCTGGTCACTACCCACCGCAGGGAAAATCTAGGGGAGCCCATGCGCCATGTGTATAAGGCGCTGAAGCAGCTCACTGAGGAGTTTGCTGATGTGGAAGTTGTCTTCCCTGTTCACAAGAACCCCAAGGTGCGGGAAGTGGTCAATGAGGAACTGGGGGGCCTGGAGAAGGTTCACCTGATAGATCCTTTGGACTATGAGCCCTTTGCCAATCTTATGAGCCGGGCCCATCTTATCCTTACTGACTCCGGCGGAGTCCAGGAAGAGGCTCCTGCTTTGGGCAAGCCTGTGCTGGTGCTCCGTGATACCACCGAGCGTCCCGAAGCTGTGGCAGCCGGCACCGTGAAGCTTATCGGCACGGAATGCGAAAGGGTGTATGAGGAAGCAAAGCTCCTCCTTACTGACAGAAAAGAATACAGCCGCATGGCTGAGTCTTGCAATCCCTACGGTGACGGCGAGGCCAGCCGACGCATCATTCAGGCCATTCTCTATCATTACGGCCTGGCTGATGAGCGCCCTGACGTTTTTATGGGCAGCGATATGTGATTTACGGCTCCCTGCAAGGCAGGGAGCCTTCTGTATTTTGGCAGGAGGCAGAGGCAGTGAAAGAGGAAAAGGAACCCTCGGGCCTCAGGCAGGCGGTAAAGGCTTTTGCTCTGCTGTCTGGGGTAGGCATTTATTTTGTCGTGTTTGTAGGTATCTGCCTGTGGCTGGGAAATCTGGCAGATGAGCGTTTGGGGCTGGGGTACGTCGGAAAGCTTATTGGTATTCTGATTGGCTTTCCGGGCGCTATCTACACCCTTTATCGGCAAATCAAGGAAAACGGTGTGGTATAGTTTATGCTTGGTATGTGAAGATTATCTTATAATATAGATAATTTATAGTAATTATGATAATCTTCACTTGAGATAAACGAAGCAATATACTATAATAAAAACTGAGTATGATTGGAAACTTTATATTTTCTCACTTTCAGGCAGGAGAATGCGGCGTTATGTCGAAAAATGCACTTGTGGAGAATTGTTGAATGGATACCGCTGTTTTGAAAGAAACCCTGGGAGAAATCAAAAGACCCTTTTGCCTGGCCTTGGCAGCCTTTACCGCCATGCTTTGCCTGAGCCTTTTTGCTTCTGGTGGGGCGCATCTTATTGGGGCGCTCTTTATCGGGTATCTGGCAGCGGGGGCTTACCTTTGGACCCTGGTTTACCGCACCTTCCGCAGTGCCGGCATGGGGCAGGCAGGAGCAAAAAAAGAAATGCTTTTTGGCCTTATCCTGCGGCTTTTGACCCTGGCTCTGGTTTTTGGCGTAGCTGCCAAGATAGGCACACAGGTCTTTGCCGTGACGGTGCTGGGGTTTTTGACTGTCTATCTGACGGCTTTGGTTTTGATGATAGGCAACAATCTAAAGAAAGGAAAGCGGGGCTAA
>CAJOIN010000185.1 GCA_905234515.1 uncultured Selenomonas sp. | reverse complement strand
AAGATTGCAGAGGATGACGATAAGGGCGGCAAGAATGTAAAGCCCGGCCATGATGGGTACGAAGAACTCCGTGAACCTGGCTATACGGGTCATGCCGCCGAAGATGACCAGGGAAGTCAGGACACAGAGAAAAAGGGCGGTGGCCAGAGGCGGCACATTGAAGGCTGTCACGGCGGAAAGGGCAATGGTGTTGGCCTGGACAGAAACATAGATAAGTCCGAAGGTGACGGAAATCAGGACAGCAAAGAGCTTGGCCACGCCGTTCTGTCCCAGGGCGTTCTTGATGTAGTAGGCAGGGCCGCCGTGGAATTTGCCGTTGCCGCGGGGCAATTTGTAGATATGGGCAAGGGTGCTTTCCACAAAACCCGTGGCGCAGCCGATAAAAGCGATGACCCACATCCAGAACACTGCCCCAGGGCCGCCGGTGACTATGGCAATAGCCACGCCAGCGATGTTGCCCACGCCTACCCTGGAGGCGGTGCTGACGCAGAAAGCCTGGAAAGAGGTGATGGCTTGGTCGCTGCCCCTCTTGCCGATTCCCTCCGTGAGAAGATGCAGCATCTCCGGCAGCATCCTGACCTGCACAAAACGGGTGGAAAGGGTGAAATACAGGCCGCAGCCTACGAGCACCACAATCAGCACGTATGACCATAGCACTTCGTTGACTGCATTGACAATAGTATTAAGCAAGTCCATACAAGAGCCTCCCGTAATATCTATAAAAAAATAACATAGGTATTATAACTTGAAGGCTTATTGGCTGTCAAGCGGCATAGAAATGCTGATGGGAATGATTTCGCGTTGCGAAAACTTGAGCAATGGCGTTATAATGGTAGCGGCTGTCTGAGAAGTATGAAGCAGTTAGTGTGGCTATGAGTTTGAACAAGGGAAGGGATTCCCCAGGGAGAAGGATAAGATTTGAGGACATTTGAGAGCAGTATCATCATTTTTTCTGTCATGTTGTGCTGGGCATCCGCTTATGTATTCATCAAGGGATTGCCGGAAAATTTAAGTTCTTTCGGCTATCTGGCCTTGATGAACGGGATGGCTTCTCTCATTATGGTGCTGTGTTTTTTCTCCCGGCTGAAACAGTTGAATCGCTACAATGTCTTGCGGGGCGGCGTGCTTGGACTTTTGATGCTGCTGGTCTTACTGTTTGAAAAGGCCGGCATAGAACGCCTGGCACCATCCGCGGCCAGTGTCCTGGCCTCCCTGGGCATAGTGGTTGTGCCATTCTTTGTTCTGGTGTTTTACCGCCGTTTTCCCACCCGACAGCAGATGGCGGCAATCATCCTGATTCTGGCGGGGATTCTGGTCACTAATGGGGTTTCTCCGGATGACTTTCCCCTGGTCGGTTCTGTGTTCATGCTGTGTGAGTGCATAGCCATGTCCCTGTACACGGTTGTGGCGAACAAGTTCTGCCAGAACAGCGATCCAGTGCTGCTGGCCGTGACACAACTGGTGCTGATGGCCGCAGTAGCATTCGTTGCCTGGTTTTTTGAAAATCCCAGGATGTTCCTGGATCTGGAATTTACCAGGAGCTTCCTTTCCTCCCTTTTCATGCTTGCTATTTTTAGCAAGGCTTTTGCCTATATCATGCTGATGTATGGACAGAAATACGCAGACCCCATCAATGTGGTGGTGATTTTTGCTCTGGAGCCTGTCGTTACGCTGTTCATGTCCATTTGTATCCCCAAGGCCATGGGCGGGGTGGAGGAAAGTTTTACGTTGCAGGCGCTTTTGGGGGCGATCCTGGTTGTTTTGGGAGCAATCGTATCCGGACTGAATTTTGGTGCTATCAGGAGCAGGTTCAGAGGGCACCGGGAGGCTACAGGATGAAACAACTTGAGCTCAGCACAAGGAAACAGTTTGCCCTGGTGTTTTTGGCATTTGTGTTTCTAGGCATTTGCTTCAAGGTTATGGTACTGGTGGAGGGCTTAACGGAGATCCGTCCCGTCAATGCAATACCGGTGGTAGCCGGCCTTTTGTTCGGGCCTGTGGGGGCCTGGGCCTGTGCCT
The DNA here is from genome assembly GCA_905234515.1 of uncultured Selenomonas sp. Classification (GTDB taxonomy): domain Bacteria; phylum Bacillota; class Negativicutes; order Selenomonadales; family Selenomonadaceae; genus Selenomonas_B. Next base: position 1,791 of record CAJOIN010000185.1, on the reverse strand, counting down.
GGGGCAATTTGGCAGCGGATTGCTTTGGGACGTTGCAGCTTACCTCCAGCCTGGGCTTTCTGGGGAATTTTGTGGGGGCGTATCTGCCCTATCGCATGTGGTATCTTTATCGGCAGGAAGCGCCCCATGTGCATACTGCCTACAATTTGCTCATATACATTTGGATTACCTTCGTGGCCGCCCTGGCAGCATCCTGGCTCATTGCGGGAGGAATCTGGTTCCTTTTCGGCTTCTACATAGAGAATCTGGCCTTGTATATTTTCCTGAATGATTTAGTGTTTCCCCTTATTTTCGGGCTGCCGGTCTTTATTGTGCTCACGTCGGATTCCATTCGGATTGCCTGTGCAGAGGAGAAAAAGAGCATCATTCCGGTGTCAAGGCAGGGAAAGCAACGGCTCTGTTGCATTTATGCCCTCTTGCTGGCTGGTATTTTTGTCCTGCTTCTGGCAGGAGAGCCGGAATATGTCCTGCCGGGGCAGATCCTTTCTGTGCCGGCATTGCTGCTCACTCTGATTATGTTATTTTGACGATTGTTTAAAGAGGTCTGGCTATGAAAATTGTTTTTTTGGGAGGAGATACTTTCCTGCAAATTTTTGCCTATTTGCTGGCTGGTCACGAGATTATGGCCGTGTATGCCTATGGCAATCAGGAGGATTGCTTTCGGAGCGGTGAAATTGCAAGAATGGCAAAGCAGCACGGTATTCCCGTGCATTACGGTATGCTGGCAAAAGCAGATGTCCGCCGGTACATTGAAGGGGGCTGTGAACTTTTTTTCTCTGCGGATTACGGCAAAAAGATCCCGGTGCTGCCCCAGGAAGAAGGCTTTTACGCAGTTAATCTCCACAATGCCTTGCTGCCCGAGGGCAGAGGCTATTGTCCGGTGGAGTGCGCTCTGGAGCGCGGGCTGAAGCGCAGCGGCGTTACGCTGCATAAGCTGGCAGAGAAATTTGATACTGGGGAAATTATTCTGCAGGAATCCTTTGATATAACGGGTGAAGATGATAGTATTGATGTCTACCTGAAATGCGCACAGGCAGGCTTTCGCATGACGAAGCAGCTGCTGGAAGATTTCGATTTTCTCTATGGGCATGCCCATCCTCAGGAAAAGCTGCTGCCTTACTGCAAGCTGGAGCATTATGATGAGGCGAGGCTCAACCATGGCCTCACCGTGGCAGAGGCCAAGCAATACCTTGAGGAAGGCCATTTCACTGAAGGTTCGATGGCCCCGAAAATCCGTGCCGCCCTCTATTTCGTGGAAAACGGCGGTGCCGAGTGCATCATCACCGAAGCCGGCCAGTTGGGCAATCCCGCCTGCGGCACCCGCATTGTTAGGGGATAGGGTATAGTGAATAGGGTATAGGGTACAGTGAATAGGATATAGAGGTGTTAGGAATTAGACTAATGGTTTGAATGTAGGAGTGAGTGAATTCCCCTTCTTGCAGAAGGGGTGGCCGTAGGCCGGGGTAGTAGAAACGTGATATACCGCACCTCAATAGAATATGATCATTCTCCCGTCTTCGTTTGTGGCGGGAGTTTTTTATAAAAATTGTGTAGCAAAATTTCCTTCTTCGCGTCTAACGGACGTATTTGATTCTTAAAAAGATGGACAACAAAGAACTTGAGTTTGAAAAAGTCGTGAGGAAGCATAAGAGCACCATCTACACCGTGTGCTATATGTTTTCGAAAGACACCGATGAGGTGAACGACTTGTTTCAGGACACGCTGGTCAACCTCTGGAAGGGTTTCGACAGTTTCCGGGGCGAGGCCAAAGTGGAGACCTGGATCTGGCGG
>CAJOIN010000184.1 GCA_905234515.1 uncultured Selenomonas sp. | reverse complement strand
GGATGAGGAGCTGAAGGAGATAGCTGCAAGCGAGGCTGCCATTCGTGACGCGATGGAGGTGGAAGACATGTTCACCAAGGACGAAGTGGCTAAAAGAGCCTATGATAAAGCGGATAAAGACAAGAACTAAGAGGAATGGACATGGCAGCTTTTCGTATCAACCGTACCAATGACGCCGTTTTCAAGGCGGTATTTGCCAAACACCCGGAGATTGGGCGGCCTACTTCTCCCCCAGCACCCCGGATGAGGAGCTGAAGGAGATAGCTGCAAGCGAGGCTGCCATTCGTGACGCGATGGAGGCAGAAGACGTGTTCACAAAGGAAGAAATAGAAGCCAGAAGACAACTTTTGGAGGAAAAATTTGAACGTGACCAAAAAGCCATGCTTAGCTATGCAAGGCAGAAAGGTAAGGCTAAAGGTATGGAAACGGCCCTCAAGATGACCATTGAGGTTGCAAAGGAGAAAAATGTCGATAAGGATATTCTTGTGCCCTTGATGGTAAAAAATTTCGGGATATGTAAGGAAATTATCAATCAATATGTTAATAAGTATTGGTGATTTTATCCAGCAGGGCTTTACAACGGCAGGATCTGATTCATGGCAGGGAAGACCTTCTGGTTGCTTTATGGTACAAAAATAGCGTGTACACCGCATAGTACACGCTATTTTTTGCTCCGTTCCCTAACCATACAGGTCCACAAATAAGGGGGCCGCTATATGGTTGTTCACGCCACATCGGTGACTGCCTATCCTTGCTCCCCCGCCTGCCCGCCATCACGGCGGGCCTTTTTGTATATGAAAGAGCTATCGCACTATTTTTGATATGCGATAGCTCTTTTTAGTGTGCTCAGCAGGGGGCATGCTAATGGGGGAAGTTTCTTGTCTTTCAGTCCAAATCCGAGGCCTTTCCCTTGTACTGGGGCGGGCGTTTTTCCAGGAAGGAGTTGATGCCTTCCTTATAGTCTTCGCCGCCGAAGACTTGGGCGCGGTAGGAGTTGATGCGCTCGAAGTTTTCGGCGCTGATGACGGTGGAGGCTCTGGCCAGGATGCGGAACTGGCGCTTGATGGCGCTGATGGAGAGGACGCTGTTGCGGCGCAGGGGGGCCAGGAAATGATCCTCCAGTTCCTGTTCCAGCTCATCAGGCTCGGCTACCCGGTTGATAAGGCCTACGTTCAGGGCGTCCTCGGCGGTGATGGGGGAGGCCAGGAAGAACATTTCCCGGGCCTTGTTCATGCCCAGCTGGTTGATGAAGTGCAGGATGCCGGAGGCATTGTAGGGCAGGCCAATCTTGGCCGGGGTGATGGCGAAGGTGGCGTCCTTGGAGCTGACAATCATGTCGCAGGACAGGCAAAGGTCGCAGGCTCCTCCCCAGACGGTGCCGCTGACGCAGGCAATGACGGGGATGGGCAGGTCCTGTACGGCCCGCAGGAGCTTTTCCATGGGCACGTCAAAGGACAGGGGGTCAGTGCCGTCCAGGGGCAGCTCGTGGATGTCGTGGCCGGCGCTCCAGACGCCCCGCCTGGTCTGGGCCTTGATTACCACTCCTACGCATTCTTTGTCATAGGCTTCCTCCAGCGCCTCCATGAGCTCCTGGCACATTTCCTCGCTGAGACAGTTGAGATGGTCGGCATTCTGCATTTCCACATAGGCAATGCGGTCTTTTATCTCGGTATTTACCAACATAAGTGATGTCCTCCTGTAAATTGCTGTACGTTCCCCTTCGTGTGATACCTTCTTATGCAGGCTATTCGATAGAGAGGCAGCCTTTCCCTGCCGAAGGAAATACCGTGCATTAAATTTCAAACAGGACAAAATAAGTAGAATTTTTCCTCTAAGGAGCGGAAATAGACAAATTGAGGAAAATCTCCCTGGGACATACAATTTATGTAGCAGATAAAAATAGAGAGGGGAGCGTAAAGCTATGGGGATGCATCAGTATAAGGGAAAAGAGCTTTATCCTAAGCTGTTCTCACCGCTTAGGTTGGGCAATGTCCGGCTCAAGAATCGCATTATCTGTGCGCCTACCAGTCCCGCCATGATTACCCTGGACGGGCATATGACGCCCCAGATGATAGCTTATCTGGAGAAGAAGGCCCAAGGGGGCGCGGCGGTGGTGACCTACGGGGAGTCCATCGTCCACTCTAAAACCGGCAAGCAGCATGACAAGCAGCTGCAGCTTGATTCCTACGGAGTCCGGGAGGGGCTCACGGCATTCAAGAAGCACGTGAAGACTCCCGTGGCTTGTGTGGGGGCCATCCAGGATCCTGCCGCCATGGAGCAGATTATCGAAAGCGGCCAGGCAGATGTGGTGGAAATCGCCAGGGAATCCCTGGCAGATCCCTTCCTGCCCGCCAAGGCATTGCGAGGCGAGGCGGAGGATATCACCCCCTGCCTCAGGTGCTATGAATGCTTCGGCGGCATTGAGCCCCAGGAAATGGTGCGCTGTGCGGTGAATCCCGTCATCGGCCAGGAGCTTCAGGCCCGGCTGGGGGTCAAGCCGGCCGAGAGGCCTAAGAAGGTGCTGGATGCAGTGCAGACTGCATACTATGCAGCACAGCGCGTATAGGCGTGTTGACAGAGCCGAAGCATAGCAATCATAATTTATCTTGCAAAGGAGAGAACTTTATGGAGACCAAAAGAAGCAAAGTGGTCATCGCAGCGGGGCTTTTGATCATGTCCCTGACCATGGCCTGCAACAGCGCTCTGGCGCCGATTCTTGCCGAGGTAGGCAAGAGCTTCCCTGAGGCCGGTGATGCCAATATCCAGATTGTCCTGACTCTTATCAACCTTATTACCCTGCCCATGATGCTTTTGGAGCCCCGCCTGGAGCGCTTCATGACCAAGCGTGATGTGGCTATCCTCGGTACCTTCTTCATGCTGGTGGGCGGCCTTCTGCCCCAGTCCCTCCATACGGAGCTTTGGATGCTCTATGTGGCCAGCGTGGTCATCGGCACGGGTCTTTCCCTGGTGGTGGTCACCAGCTCCTCACTGATTTCCGATTACTTCACGGGCATTGACAAGTCTCGTATCATGGGTTACCAGTCCATCTTTGTCTCTATCGGTGGAACGATCATTGCAAAGGGTTCTGGTTCCTTCACTGCAGCCTGGGGCTGGGAAAAGGGCTATCTCGTGTTCCTCATTGCCGTACCCATCATCATCGCCATCTTCAGCATGGTGCCGAAAGGAAAAGTGGTTCCCCCTGTGTCCGAAGGCCAGTCCGGCATCGACCGCAGGATGGTGTACTTCGGCCTCCTGTGCCTGGTCACCGGTATCTTCGTGGCAATCTTCAACACCAACCTGGCTATGTATCTTGACCGCAAGGGCATCGGCGATGCCGCTACCGCTGGCACCGTGGCCTCCATCATGCAGGTGGTGGGCATCCTGGGCGGCCTCATGCTGGGCATGGTGGTCAAGGCCTTCAAGCGCTTCACCATCGGTGTGGCTATCCTCCTCATGGGCGCAGCTACCTTCGTGGTGGGCACCAGCACCAGCATTCCCATGATCTGCGTAGGCGCCTTCCTCTTCGGCATCGGCTTTGCTATCCGCAACCCCGGCGCAGTCACCTTCGGTGCCAATATGGTGCCGGCTGCTCAGGCTTCCATGGCTATCGCCATCATTTCCGCTACCTACAATGTTGGTAACTTCATTTCCGGCTATCTGGTGAACCCCATTGCCGACATGATGGGTGATGACATCAGCAACCGCTTCATCGTAGCAGCCATCGGTCTCTTTGCCACCGGCGTGCTGGCTCTGGTCAAGGCTCCTACCACTGATCAGGAGGCCCTTGATTCCCAGGGGGAGTCTGTTGAGCATCAGGTACAGGAGGCGTGAGCCATGGGTAAAGTCGACAACTATATTCTGGGCATGGATTGCGGCACCACCAACATCAAGGCCGTGATCCTGCCGCTTCATCTCCCCGGGCCCCAATATGCAGGAGCAGGACGCTTCTGAGTGGTGGTCAAACACCTGCGATATCTTCAACTCCCTGGCCCAGCAGGCGGGAGCTGATACCATCAAGAAAATAAGGGGCATTTCCATCAGCTCCCATACGGTGACCATGCTGCCGGTGGACAAGCACGGCACTCCCCTGCGGAATGCCATGACCTATCAGGATAACCGCTCCGCCGAGGAGCTCCACTACATCGTGGACAAGATGGGCTTTGACCATTTTGTCCAGACGGTGGGAGGACAGCCTGCCGTGGCTACAGTTCCTGCAACGGCGCGTGAGCGAGACGGAGGTTGTCAATCGGCAGATTGAACGCAAACAGGGCAACGTTTACTACTACAGCACGAGAACGCCGACGCTGTCCGTGAACGCCCGCGACATCCTCATTGGCGCGACGCTCGACCGCTTCTATGAAATCGCCGAGGGGACGGAATGCGAGTTCCAGAGCAAGGAACCCGACGCCCCGTCCAGTATCCGTATCGGACACATGGTCATGCGGGTGCGCCTGAAATCCCGGCGGATATCGACGGGCGGGAAATTTCAGGGCGTGGAAATCACCGGGGAAATGCCCGTCATGTTACGCGGGAGCGCGGGAAGCTACATCTTCAACAATCGCGGTTTGAGCCGCATTACCAGAGAAGAGGAGCGTTTCTTACTGCCCTTCCGGGAGGCCTCCGACGAGGAAGGGAAAATCCGCTTCCGCGTCGGCGCCGACCATCTCGCCGAGTTCTACTACCGCGTCGTCCCGCAACTGCTCCAAAGCCCCTTCGTCGACTTCACGGACGACTGCGCCGAGGAGGCCGCGACGCTCCTGCCGCCCGAACCCGTCTTTTCGTTCCGCGTCGACATCGACGGCGGCATGATTGTCTGTGAGGCGGAAGTGACCTACGGGCAATCCCCCGCCAAACCCCTCATGGTTTCCCGCGCCGGGGAGTATCAGGACAGCGTACAGGAAGAGCGCGTCGAAAGAACGCTACAAAAATACTTCCGGATTTTCAGTCCGGGGCGCGGCAAGTACGAGACCGAAAGCACGGATGGCAACCTTTACCGTTTTCTGACGGAGGGTCTGCCGGAACTGGAACGCTATGGACAAGTCCTAGGAAGCGACGCCTTCCAGCGGACGACCGTCCGTCCCGCGCCGTCGTTCCGCGTCAATGTGTCCATCGACAGCGGTTTGTTAGACCTCTCCATCCTGTCCAAGGACGCCGACCCGGAAGAACTGCTCGAACTGCTCGAAAGCTACCGCCAAAAGAAACGCTTCCACCGCCTGAGAAGCGGCGATTTCGTCACGCTCTCC
>CAJOIN010000183.1 GCA_905234515.1 uncultured Selenomonas sp. | reverse complement strand
TGCTGCTGTCAGCAGCAAAGCATGAGGGAGGGCTGAACAGCCGGGTAGTTATGCAGGATAAGCTCCTGATGGCTGCGGCAGAGGAGATTCCTGCCCAGTACAGCGGACAGCTGTCAGATAAGATTCTGCCGGTGCGCCGGCTGGTGCTGGCCATGAAGGCTGAGGGAGAGAAGCAGGTACAGCAGGATGCCAAGGATTTGGCGGAGCATCAACAGAACATGAACCGCGGAGAATACGGCCTGATAGCCAAAGGGGACCCGGAAAGCAAGCTGGTGCCTGCTTTTGGCAAGCCGGTTTACGTGAATGAAGAGGAAGGCAGCCTGAAGCAGTATGTCTTTCTGCACAACAGCCACAATGTTTATGTGTATACCAAGAATGGCGTTGTTACTGAAGTGCGCGGAATGTAAGCAAATCAACCTGCCATGTTGGCAGAAAATATTTGAGAGGAGCAATAGATATGGCAAAGGAAAAGACCAATTCGCAGTGGGATATGCCCGCTCCCAGTGATTCAGAGGGGCGCAAGACTGCCCTGGCTACGGCCCTGAAAAAGATTGAAAAGGATTTTGGCAAGGGGGCCATCATGCGCCTGGGAGATGCCAAGGCCAACATGAACGTAGAGGTTATCCCTACGGGCATCTTGCCCCTGGATATTGCCATGGGGGTAGGCGGCATTCCCAGAGGCCGTATTGTGGAGATATATGGCCCTGAGTCTTCTGGTAAGACTACGGTTACCCTCCATATGATTGCAGAAGCCCAGAAGAATGGCGGCATTGCAGCCTTCATCGATGCTGAGCATGCCCTGGACCCTGTCTATGCCCAGAAACTGGGGGTAAATATCAATGACCTGCTGATTTCCCAGCCGGATACCGGCGAGCAGGCCCTGGATATCGTGGATGCCCTGGTGCACAGCGGCGCCCTGGACATCATCGTGGTGGACTCCGTGGCAGCTCTGGTGCCCAAGGCAGAGATTGAGGGTGAGATGGGTGACTCCCATGTGGGCCTTCATGCCCGCCTCATGAGCCAGGCTATGAGAAAGCTGACGGGTATCATCAGCAAGTCCCGCACGGTAGTGGTGTTCATCAACCAGATCCGCGAGAAGGTTGGCGTCATGTTCGGCAACCCGGAGGTAACCACTGGCGGCCGTGCCCTGAAGTTCTACTCCTCCGTGCGTCTTGATGTGCGCAAGAAGGACAAGATTACCCAGGGGCAGGATATCATCGGCAGCCACACGGTCATCAAGGTAGTAAAGAACAAGGTGGCTCCCCCCTTCAAGCAGGCAGAGTTTGATATCATGTACGGCGAAGGCGTCTCTCGGGTAGGCTGCGTCGTGGATATGGGTGTGGCGCTGGAAATCGTGGACAAGAGCGGCGCCTGGTTCTCCTATGGCGGCAACAGACTGGGCCAGGGCAAAGAAAATGCCAAGCAGGCCCTGGTGGACAACCCGGAGCTGCTTAGCGAGATAGAAAACAAGATTCGTGAAAAGCTCATGGAGGCCCAGCAGTCTGAGGCCAATACGGCTGTGGCCCAGGCCATGCATAGTGCAGATGAGGACATAGAGGCAGACGATGTCTAAGCCTCAAAAGACCGCCCTCATGTATGCGGTGGACCTGCTGGCCCGCCAGGAGCAGAGCGAGAAGCGCCTGCGGGAAAAGCTGGCCCGCAAGGGCTATGAGCCTGAGGAAATAGAGGCTGCCATGGCGAGGCTCCACGAAAAGCATTATCTCAATGATGAAGCGGCCTGCCAGCGCCAATTTGACTACCTCTATCATGAAAGCCGCAGCTCCGTGAGGCAGATATGCCTGAAGCTCCAGCAAAGGGGCTTTGAGAGGTCACATATCAGCCAGTGCATCCCTGAGGATACCTTTGCAAGGGAGTTGGGGGCGGCCCTGAGAAATCTCAGTATTAAATACAAGCCTTCTGCCGATACCCAGAAGATGCTGGCCAGCCTCTACCGCGCCGGCTTCGATACCTCCGTCTGCCGTGAAGCAGTGGAAGAGTTTGTGTCCGAGGCGGCAGAAGAAAATAGTTAAATCAATGATGCTCCCCCTGTGAAGATAGTTGTTTGTCTTTCACAAGGGGAGCATATTTTTGTAAAACCTAGCAATCTTGTCTATACGGTAAAGATGATATATAATATAAAGTAGAAAGGGAGTGGTGTTTATGGCAACAAAGGCTATGAATCTAAAGCTGGATGAATCCTTGATTGCTGATGTCAAAGATGTAGCTGCTGTCTTTAGTATGACGCTGACAGATTTTGTCAAGGAAGCGTTGGAAGCACATCTGAAAGAGGCGAAAGAAGATCCCTTCTATAAGCTGACGGCAAATGTTGCAGAGGCGTCCAGGGAAGAGTCTGTTGAAATACTGTCTGAGATTGACAGCTTGTCTGAAGATGATTTGGAAATTGCCAAAACCGAAGAATTTACGTTGGAGATTCCCAGATCATGAAAAAAGCCAAATATGAGATTCAATATACCAAAGCAGCTGAAAAATTTTTCAGGTTGCATGAAGATGTGCGGGAGCAGTATAAAGAAGCCCTCAGAGAATTGCTGGCAGGGGCGCATCCTGAACAGATAGATAACAAGAGAATCAAAGGCAAGAGGGGCTGCTATTACCGAATCAGGCTGGGAAGCTATAGGATAATATACACTATCATTAACGGAAAAATTATTGTAATAAATACAGTACTGGCTGGTTCTCGGGGCGATGTTTACAAGAAATTGTAAAATCTGCCAAGAGAACCATTTCTTATAGGTAGCCTTGGTCTGCGCCAGCTTGCGCAGTTTGCCGCCATTGCTTCTGGCATCAATAGATGCGGATGCTTCCTGTAGCCGGTTTTCACGCTCGGTAGAGGATAGCAGACACTGACTCAATGGCAGGAAAGAATTTCCATCGCTCCAGCCAAGAGTCAGCATGCGGAACCCTTTGGTGTACTTATGCTCTACATGGTCAAAAACTTTAGCCAGCAGTTCTACTTTTTTCGAGCGTGCCCGGCTAAAAAGAGAATCATCGATGATAAGTACGTTGCGGCGTTTCTCATGGGTAAGCGGTTCGATTTTCCCAATAACAGCGGAAGCGAGCTGAAGCGTAAATTTGCGCCAGTTGATGCTGCTGGAATTCATAAAGCGATAAAAGGTGTCCTTAGCAAAGGGGATGCAGTTTGAATACTCCCTTTGCTTCTGGAAGAACGATTTATTGCTGAAAGCATTTTCAAAGGCTACTTGGAATACATCTTTGACCGAAAAGCCGCGCACTTTATACGCATTGCAGGCTTTGAGAATCCGCCCCACATGGAATTCTTCAAGAAAATGAGAAATTTTCGAGGAAAGGAGTTCACGAGACTGATGATTTTGTGCTACAATATTCATGGCATAAGCCCTCCGTTTATGTTGTGATAGTTTGGTCACTTTCATTATACAAAATGGAGATGGCTTATGCTATTTTATTTTTGGAAATTTGATTTAATAATTATTGGACAGTTTTACAACTGCGAAGTTTGAGTTAGTGATACGAAAAAAGGACTCTTTGTGGAGTCCTTTTTTCGTGGTTGTGGGATAACTTAAACTATTCTACACTCTTGACATGGCTTTCTCCGTTAGAAATCTTAGATGGATTCATCCCACCAGCCACTCTGACAAATTCCTTTTCTCAGAGTCGAAGCTCACGCCAATCTTGAAGAGCTGCCGCTGGTCGGCGGCGAAGGGGGCGGCGTAGCCCTTTTCCTCTATCTGGGCCAGGGCTTCCTGGGCGGGTTTGTCCAGTTTGAACTCAAAGAGGTAGACGTACTGCTCTGTTTCCAGTATGCAGTCGGTCCTGCCCCGGCTGCTGTGGACTTCGC
>CAJOIN010000182.1 GCA_905234515.1 uncultured Selenomonas sp. | reverse complement strand
AGGGGCCGTGAGCTCACTGTGGCAGTGTGGGGCAATGAAGAGGAGAAGGAAGCCTTCCCGATTATTGAGATCACCACCCTCACCGGCCGTTATGACTATGACAGCAAGTACACCAAGGGGGCTTCTGCCCATATTATTCCCGCTCCCATGAGCGAGGAAAAGACCAAGGAGATTCAGGACCTGGCCATCAAGACTTTCACTGCCTGCGGCTGCAAGGGTGTGGCACGGGTTGATATGATGCTGTCCGAGGATGAGGTGCCTTATGTCATTGAGGTTAATTCTGTGCCGGGCATGACGGAGACTTCTTTGGTGCCGGACGCGGCACGGGCTATGGGGATTGAGTTCCCTGAGCTTTGCGAGCGGATGCTGGAGATGGCTGGGTTTAAGCTGTAAGGATTCGGCTTACTTTTTCTTTGGTGCAAAGAAAAAGTAACAAAAAGAAAACAGCGAGCCTGCGGCCCATCACGGGCCTTAAGCTCGCGGCGCCCATCCTTGGGCGCGGGATTATGAGTGATCTTTGTTTCTGAGGAGGTGAGGAGATGGACGAAAGACCTAGGGGGCGGCGGAGTCCTCGTCGGTTGATTAAGGGACTTTTATTTCTGCTTGTTACAGGAGGACTGGTGGGGCTGCTGGTTTATTCGCCCATCTTCACCTTGCAGAAACTGAACGTCAAGGGGGCTGTTTATCTCAGCGAAGATGAGATTGCCTATATAGCCAGGCTGCAGAAGGGGCAGCCGCTCTTTAATCTGGAAACGGCAGAGGTCACGGAAAATCTGCTGAAAGACCTCCGCATCGAGTCTGCCACGGTCAAGCGCAATCTGCCCTATAGCCTGGATATTACCATCACCGAGCGGGTGCCTGTGGCCACGGTGGCTTCTGAGTATGGCTATGTGGACCTGGACAGGCAGGGAAAGGTCATTGCGGCTTACCGTTCCCTCAGGCATGTGCCCATACCCCTTGTTACCGGGGTGGCTGTGCATGACCTTTATATCGGTGACGACGTGAAGGACAAGACCATCAAGGTGGTGCTGCAGTTCCTGCAGCAGCTCAGCCCTGAGGCCATGAACCAGATTTCGGAGATAAATGTGGGCAATCCTTCGGCCATGGTGGCTTACACCACCAAGGCCGTGCCAATCCGTCTGGGTGACGGCAGCCGGATAGAACAGAAGGCCGAGCTTACGGAGGATTTTCTGCAGGATCAGCAAACCAGCCGTTATGTGACTGAATATGTGGACTTTAGTTATGAGGTACCTGTCATACGCTTGAAGGACATGCCTTTGGAAGAAAAGCTGGAGGAAGGAAAGGGTATATGAAACGAATCCGTCAAGGACGGTGGTCAATAGCTTGCGTTTGTTTGGTGCTGGGCTTTATGCTGGCGGTGCAGCTGCGCACTACCCAGGATATGAAGAGCAGCGTTTCCTATCAGCGCATTGAGGAAATCTCTGACAGGCTCCTGACCACGGAGCAGGAAAGGGACAGCCTGAAGGAAGAACTGGAGAGCCTGAGGCGGCAGAACGCCGCTCAGGCAGAAGGGGATATCAGCGAGGACATACGCCTTAGGGCGGGGCTTACTCCTGTGGAGGGAGAGGGCATCGTTGTCAAGCTGGAGGACAGCAATTCTCCGACTAAGGCAGGTGAAAACCCCAACCTCTACCTTATCCATGATGATGACCTGTTGAAGGTGATAAACGAATTGAAAGCAGCGGGGGCGGAGGCCATTTCCATCAATGGGCAGCGTCTGATAGGCATGTCGGAAATCCGCTGTGCCGGCCCGACCCTCTCGGTGAACAACGTGCGCTCTGCGCCTCCTTATGAGATACACGCCATTGGTGACAGCAAGAATCTGGAGAATGCCATCAAAATGCGCGGCGGTGTGGCAGAAACCTTGAAGGTCTGGGGCATCCAGCTGGAGGTTTCTGTCAGCAAGGATGTTTATGTGCCTGCCTACAAGGGCGCTGTACATCCTGTCTTTGCAAAGGAAACAGAGGAGCGGAAGGAGGCTGAGGACAAATGATACTGCCTATCCTTGGCCTGCTGCTGGGATTTCTGCTGGGATATGTTTTCCCTGTGGTCATCCCCCTGGCCTATGCCAAATTCTTTTCCGTGGCCCTGCTGGCTTCCCTGGATGCGGTCTTTGGGGGCCTGCGGGCAGCCATCAACGGCAATTTTGACAATACGGTTTTTATCAGCGGCTTCTTTATCAATGCCCTGCTGGCAGCCTTCCTGGTCTTTATCGGTGACCGCCTGGGCATAGACCTTTATTACGTGGCCCTGCTGACCTTTGGCTTCCGCATTTTCAAAAACTTGGCAGTTGTGCGCCGTCATCTGTTAAAAACACGCACACATGAGCGTCCCCATTTGCCTGATGAATAATTAGTCGGCAGAAATTTTTAGGTGTGCGTCAGGGGAGTTTTCTCAGAGGTGCACAAATTAGCACAAGTTTTTCATATATGCCCCTAGCAAAACCTTCTCAATGATGGTAGAATAATAAAGGTATAGTTGTCCTTAATAAAGAAAACGCATAGGGAGCGTAAGCATATATCTGATTGTATGGGGGTTAGAACAGTGTTTGAGTTGGATGATAACGGCTTGGATCAGCTGGCAAACATAAAAGTAATTGGTGTAGGCGGTGGCGGCAGCAATGCTGTGAACCGCATGATTAATTTGGGCTTGCAGGGTGTGGAGTTCATTGCTGTGAATACGGATGCCCAGGCGCTTTTGAAGTCCCTGGCTCCTAAGCGTATGCAGATTGGCGAGAAGCTGACCCGCGGTCTTGGTGCAGGCGCGCAGCCAGAGATTGGTCAGAAGGCGGCCGAGGAGAGCCGTGATGACATTCTCGAGGCGCTGCGTGGCGCTGATATGGTCTTTGTCACTGCTGGTATGGGCGGCGGTACCGGTACCGGTGCAGCTCCCGTGGTAGCAGAGTGCGCCCGTGAGATTGGCGCCCTTACCGTTGGCGTTGTGACTCGTCCCTTCAGCTTTGAGGGCATGCGCAGAAAGCGCAACGCTGAGGCTGGCATCGCTACCCTGAAGCAGCATGTGGACACCATCATCACCATTCCCAACGACCGCCTGCTTCAGGTGGTGGACAAGAAGACTTCCATTACCCAGGCTTTCCTTGAGGCAGATGATATTCTCCGCCAGGGCGTCAAGGGTATTTCCGATTTGATTGCCCAGCCGGGCCTCATCAACCTGGACTTCGCAGACGTGCGCTCCATCATGAGCAACGCCGGCACTGCCCTCATGGGCATCGGCGAGGCTACCGGTGAAAATGCCGCTGTGGAAGCTGCCAAGAACGCCATCGCTTCCCCCTTGCTGGAGACCACCATCGACGGCGCACGGGGCGTGCTTATCAATGTTACCGGTGCCGAGGAGAACCTCAGCATGTACGAGGTTACCGAGGCTTCCAATACCATCCACGAGGCTGTTAACGGCCAGGCTAACATCATTTGGGGTGCAGCCGTGGACAACACCATGGGTGATACCGTCAAGGTCACCGTGGTGGCCACAGGCTTCGACAATCCTGATGAGGTGGGGGTGCCTGCCCAGGCCAAGGCGGCCCAGACCGTTGCTGCTCCTGTGGCACCTGCCTTTAACCTTGGCGCACAGAAGGCTGATGAGCCTGCAGCTCCTGCCCAGGAGCCTGTGGAGGCAGTTGAGCCCTTCATCGACATCCCCGTTTGGATGCGCAAAAAATAAGCAAAATAAATATTGACAAGCGACACACAGGAGTGTATAATAATTTCTGTTGTTGTCGCTTGTTTTTATTTGCGATAAACAATGGGTAGGTGCCCGAGTGGTTAAAGGGAACGGACTGTAAATCCGTCGCCTCACGGCTACGATGG
>CAJOIN010000181.1:964-4821 GCA_905234515.1 uncultured Selenomonas sp. | reverse complement strand
GCGTAAAGCATAGGTTAGAATGGCATCGGCCGTCTCTGCACCAATGCCCGGCAAGGCCAGCAACTCCTGCCGCACATCATGCAGGGATTTTTCCCGCACTCGCCCTACCTCATAGCCATAGCCCTTGAACCATGCCGTCATAGCTTTTACATACCTGGCCTTGGCACGATAGAAACCACAGGAGCGAATAAGGGGCTGCAATTCTTCCTCCGTCAAGCTATCGATATACTCTGGTGCGAGCCGCTCATCCATTTCAGCAACCGTTTTTTCAACATTGCTCCATGCCGTATTTTGAACAAGTATCGCCGTGACCATAATGACGTAAGGAGTCCCCGGCCACCAGTCAGGCTGGCCGTAAGCAGTTATGAGACTGTCATAAATTTGTTTTGATGTCAGCATTTCTGTAACGCTCCATCATACACCAGCTTTGTCCGTTCATCAAACAATACCCACAGAACTTCGTCAAACGCCTTAGGGTACTCCTTTACGACTTCTCTGACCGTCCCAATGGCAATCTCCGCTGCCTGTTGCACGGGATAAGAATATACTCCTGTTGAGATTGATGGAAAAGCCACGCTGCGGATGCCTCTCTCTATGGCCAACTCCAGTGAGTTACGATAACAGCCAGCCAGTAGTGCTGCTTCACCATGACTGCCACCATGCCATACCGGCCCTACTGTGTGGATGATATGGTTGCAGGGGAGTCTGTATGCTTTTGTGATTTTAGCCTACCCTGTCTTGCAGCCATTCAGAGTCCGGCACTCTGCCAACAGCTCCGGTCCTGCGGCTCTGTGTATGGCTCCGTCCACACCACCGCCACCAAGAAGACTCTCATTTGCGGCATTGACAATGGCATCAGCATAATGCTTTGCCGTAATGTCTCCCAGTTCTGTTTTTATCATGGTCATGCTACTCACCTCCATCATCTCTGACCGCGAAAATCATGCAACAAGTCTTTGACAGCTATATCCTTATGCCGATATCGTCTTCTCCCCTTGGTAACGCCACCGTAATCTATGGCCTCCACAGGGCAGACATGAAGACACCCCAGGCACTCAACACAGTTATGCTGCCACACGGGCTTTCCTTCCGGGCGCAGGATATTTCCCTTGGGACAAATACGTTCACAGAGACCGCATGAAGTGCATTTTACCTTATCACAGGAAAAATTCTCATCTACCTTCTTTTGCCTCTCACGCCATTTGTCATGGTATCGGCGGCACATATTCCGCAACAGCTGCCAAGTTTCGTGGTGCTCCCTGCCCTTTACAGCTTCAGCTATGCTTTGCAGCTTTCTCTCAGCAAACCAAGCCCGGATATTTATGCGCCATTGAGCCGCCGTATCCCTGTAAGGCAAATAGTTTGACACCAGCCGCAGGAACCATGCACCATGTAGCTGCCGCCCCTTCTTTGACAAGATCTCGTTCATATCCAGAAACGGTATGCCCCAATAAGGCACTCCGCAAGTAGCGATGGCAAAGATGTAAGGCGATTCTTTGAAGGTGAGCCTTTCCAGAAATTCTTCCACCTGCATGGGCAAGGAAAGGTAATGCAGCGGAAAAACGAAGCCAACGCTTTCTGCCTGCACATCATACCTGCCACCTGCCAGTTCCTCCGGGATGGAGCGAAGTTCCACCTCCGGCAGTCTTTTTTGAAAAAAACGTTATACATAAAGAGAGTTGCCTGTGGCTGAATAGTAGTAGATAATTGTTTTCATTTTGCTGTTAACTCCGTCATTTCGGCAAGTGCAAATACACTAGCCCAGTTATCTGCAGCGCCAGTATCAGCGGCACTCCGTATTTGAACTTCAAATGCAAAGTCTTGTGATGAAACAGCCGCATAGCTATCAATGCCCCTATGCTCCCACCAACCATCGCTATGACGAGCAATGTCAGTTCCGGTACCCGCCACCATTTACAAATGGCGCACAGCTTGTCCCAGCCGTATATTATAACCGCTACAGCATTTATAATAGCAAAATACCATGTCGCCATACTATGCCAGTCAATTCCCATGTTCTACCTCCAGCAGTCTCACCAGCAGCTGTTCCAGCTTGTCCTTATACTGCAAATTATCATCTTCAGAGCGTTTTCGTGGGCCTTTAAGGTGATGCTTGCCAGCAGCCCTTCGAGCTTTCTTGGTAAGATGGCGCTCCATCAGCAGCCGCTCTATATTCTCGTTGGTATACTGCCAGCCATTTTGATGAATGGCATAGGCATTCTTCCCCAAGGCCATAGCTGCAACACCGTAATCCTGCGTTACTACTATGTCCCCGGCCTGACACAGATTAACGAGAGCAATGTCCACTGCATCCGCCCCGGCTCCGATTACCTTGACCTCGCTGTAGTCCGACCGAAGCATATGGTTGGTGTCACACAGAAGCGTAACAGCTACGCCATATTTTTGCGCTACTTCTTCTGTCTGTCGTACTACCGGACAGGCATCGGCATCAACGTAAATACGCATCAGACAAGTTTCCCTTCCAGATGGTCAAGTTCATGCTGAACGATTTCTGCCTCAAAGCCGGTAAACTTACGCTTTTCCTTACGCCAGTCCATGTCCCTGTATTTGACTTCAATCCAGTCATGGCGTTCCACTTCACGCTCACCGGGGATAGAAAGACAACCCTCAGATGTTTTGTATGTCCTCGGGGACTTCTTCACCACTTCCGGATTCAGCATAGCTGTAAGCCTATTGCCATCGGCTATGGCTATGATAGCTTTCCGTTCACCTATCATATTTGCCGCCATCTCTACGCAGTGTTCCCTATGGAAACGAAGCGTGTCCAACAGGTCTTCTGCAATGGCTATGTCTTCCTTGGCGGCTGGCTCAGCTCTTTGCCCAAGGAACAACAAATCCTTCATTATATCTCTTATCATGTTGTCCACACCTCACTTCATCTTCAAGTCCAGCAACACCCTGTCCGTCTCCCAAGGTGATATGACCGTGTATCCAATGCCCGCTCCATCCAGGACGGCCTTGATTTCCTCATCCTTCACCTTGGCACGTTCCAGATTGGTTTCCTTCCGTCCATCAATGCTGATGAATTCGTCATTCCGATGGAGCAGATATTCCACATTGTCAAACTTGGCATGCTCGTGCATCACCAGCTGGTCGAAGATCTCATCCGGCGTGCTGTTGTAGATGATGTTCCGCGGCAGGGGCGAATCGCAGACCGCATATTCCACGCCGTAGCGTTCCAGTGTCTTCAGCCTGTGCACCTGTTCGGCAAATAGATACAGCTGATCCTCCACTATGTCCTTGGCATTCTGATACCAGAGCCACTTGGCATATTCGCCCACAAGCTCCGTCTTGTGCCCCTTACGCTTCAGCTTCGAAAAAATATCTGCAGCGATGGTGCTCTTGCCGATGCCTGCACCGCCATAAAAGTTCAGTACCTTCAACTTAAAACTCCTGTTCGTTCTTAGAATTTTACAATAATCATTATACACCACAAAAGGGCTGTTCTCTACCAAATAAAGAACAAAAAGACTATCTTCGAAAAAGCAGAACCTTTATTAGACAAAAAACGTAGGCTGTTTCAAGCAACCTACGTTAACTATCACAAAATTCCGTATTTTACGCTCCAGTGCGCATCAAGACAAAACCAAGTCAGAAAACAGCCTGCCGGAAGCTGGCTGGTACTTCTCCATCATCATCTCCTCTGCTATCCTATATTCACGCATGCTTATAACCTTCTGCCGCAGAAATGACCTTAGTACAGCCATTATCACTTGATAGCGAGCTTCACGCCGTAACATTCTCCGAGTCATCTTTACCACCAAACCTTTCTGCCATGTAACATCGATGCGAACTCAACGCTATAAGCTCTAAACAGCAAATTTTTCTTGCCAAAA
>CAJOIN010000181.1:0-893 GCA_905234515.1 uncultured Selenomonas sp. | reverse complement strand
AATCGTCATGGATGCATCTGTAGTAGTAGACTATACTGCTCATCTTGATGCCAAGCACCGCTTAACACTCCGCGGAGCCAAATATGCATATTATCAAGTGAAGGAATATGAGAACGGCTGCATTGTCCTTGAACCTCGTGAACTGATAGTCCCCAAGGAAATCTCTAAAAAATCCCTTGCCATGATGGATGAATCCATCCGCAACTACAAAGCTGGCAATGTTTCTGCACCAATCGATTTAACGGGGTTCTAACCATGAGTTTTGCTATTCGTATGGGAATCCCGGAAATGTTGGCGCTATGGACAGACCTGTCTCAAAAGAACACCGCCGGCACCATATCCAAACAAGAACTGTCACTCTACAACAAATGGGGAAAGGCCATGCGGCTTTTGTCACAAGACCCATCTTATCCCAGTCTGCATACCCACGATATCGAGCCGCTAACCAAACGATATGGTATCAAAGTTTGGCAGTCTTATCTGGAGAACAACACCAGTCGCGCTATGCGTATGTACTGGGTATATGGGCCAGACCGGCAAGATATAACAATCATCGGTCTGGAGCCGCATCCAGAAGACAAGAAAAATGGAGCCTATGATAAGGTCAACTTATCCGATATGCCCGACCTGGATTAGCAGGACAGTTTTATTGACAACTTCATTGTTAAATAAAAATAGTAGCATATCGGCAAAAATCCCAATTTTTGCCGATATGCTACTATCTCTTTATTACCGGCATGGTCAATGTTCCGACTACTTTTTGACCATCCACTTGATAAGAAATCTCCCTTTCAGCCGCATAGCCAATCGTGCAGCTCATCATCCAGAATACTCCCATCAGTGCCAAAAGACATTTTACCATTTTGCATCCCCAGTGGCTTGCTGGCTCGCCA
>CAJOIN010000180.1:4809-6177 GCA_905234515.1 uncultured Selenomonas sp. | reverse complement strand
ATTGTGGGTGCAGGCATTGGGCTTATCATGTTTGTCATCATGAAGTTTATAGAATTGAATTGAAGCAAAAAAGATGCGGACCCTTTGGCGGGGCCCGCATTTTTCATTGCAAGTATCCTTAGATACCCATCTCGATATTCTTGATGATCACCGTGAGTTTTTCCATTTCTTCCTGAGTGGCATCGTTGAGCCGTTCCAGTTCCTTGATGGAGTTGGTAGATTTCTGGATGTGCTGCAGGCCGTCTGCCAGATTGGCGTGCAGGTCTTTCATCTGTCCGCTGAAGCTTGTGTCGAATTCGGCTATCTTGGCTTCGAACTGGTCGTTTTCGGCCAGGATCTCGTCTATCTGTTGCACATCGCCCAGCAGGGTCTTGATGGCCTCATCTGAGGTCTGGAGGCTGGTCTGGGTGTTTTCGGAGAGCTTCCTGACTTCCTGGGCCACCACTGAGAAGCCGCGGCCTGCTTCGCCTGCCCTGGCAGCCTCGATGGCGGCGTTCAGGGCCAGCAGGTTGGTCTGGGCGGCAATCTCGTTGATCATGTTCATGACATCGTTGATCTTCTGGGCACGCTGGCTCAGAAGGTCAAGCTTCGGGGTGATCTCGCCCATGCGGTTCATGAGCATTTTGAAGAGCTTATTCTGTTCTTCAAGGCCATTGGCCAGCTGGTGGATGGCTCCCTGCAGGTTTTCGGAGTCGCTGGACATGCGCATGATGGTGTCCACGATGCCCGGCATTTTGGACTGATAGTCCCTGAACATGTTGATGAGGTTGTCCTTCAGGAGATCCGTGTGCTTCTGCCTGGAGATTTCACGATTGAAGAAGTAGGCTCGGCAGTCGGAGTAGAAGCTGGCAAATCTGTCCAGATACTCGTCATGATAGGATTCGCCGGGCAGTACATGATAGAAGAAAATGGCAGTGAGTGTTTCGTTCACATGAAGCCCCAGGATTTCACCCAGGCTGGAGAAGCCTGCCACGGGGATGTTCTCGAATTCGTCCACATGGCCGATTTCATTAGGATAGCCCAAGCGGCGCAGGATGCAGTCGTTGAGGATGCCGCCGATGGGAGTGGGCTTGCCCTGTACATAGCGCTGCAGATCGGAATGGACTGTCTGGGGCAGGGAAATCCGCTTCATGAGGTAAAGTTCCTCGCCCGTCATGATATCGCAGTAGAAATGAATGCGGTCATTGTCTTCGTCAATCTTGGAGATAGTGCGGACGAAGTAATCACCGTTTACATTGGAAGCGAAGGTGTAGTCCTGCATGGCAGCTTCCACTTCGGCAACTGTGCTCACATGGAAGTGCTCTTTCAGGGTATCTATGAAGGACTTGTCTTCTCCCGTAGTGGGATCCTGGACAGTCTCGATGTAGC
>CAJOIN010000180.1:0-4718 GCA_905234515.1 uncultured Selenomonas sp. | reverse complement strand
CCTGCGCTATATCGAAAAAGTCCAGGATCCCAATACGGGCGAGGACAGCTCCTTTATCCAGGTCTTGAAGGACCACTTCCATGTAAGTTCTGCCGCCGATATAGGGGCAGGCCAGCTGCCCGCTGTCAAAGAGCGCCTGCACCACGAAGGATTCGCAGCTGGAAACGCCGTCGATGTAGACAAAGGCGAAAGTGTGGTTCACGGAAACGCGGAAGGGCACATGTTGCTTGGCAAATTCAGACTTGAGGGCAGACACGCGTTCTGCCACGGTCATGGTCACCTCGCCCCGGCGCAAATCGTCGTTGGGCAGGGGAATGCTGGCAATATAGATATCCTCAATCATACGGTTGGAGTAAACCTGCAGCAGGACTTTGCCGCGGTTTTCCGGAGATTCCTGATAATAGCTGTGCCTGCCGGGCACCCGGCAGAGCTCGCCACAGGTAGTCATAAGGATGAGCTTGGTGTTGCGGGGAATTTCCTGTTTGATGGCGCGGGCTACTTCCGGTACGGAAAGATCCGGGGATATGAAGCCCATGATAAGAGCAGCGCCGCCTGCTACATCACACAGTTCCTTCAGATTTGCACCTGTCAGTTCATGGCGGTCCAGATATACGACTTTAATGTCCTGCTGAGCATTGGCAGGAGTCACAGGTGATTGTGGACGCACTCTCTCTAGGGGAGTAGGGGCAGGGGCAGGAGCGCTCTCCTGAACAGGGGTATTCTTGTCCTTGGAGAAAAAACTAAACATCGTGCGAACACCTCTTTTATGATAGATTGATAAATATTGGCAAAGTAGTCANNNNTCTATTCGCTAAGGCGTCTTGGAATTCCTTCTTTTAGCAATGAAGATTGAAACAATCAATATTTCAGAAAAATATGAGTAGATGTTTATTTTGTCCCCGGAGAGAGGAAAAAGATGCGTACAATATGTGACAACTTCATTATATGTCCACTGAAAAAGGATTAAAATGCTAGAGTTGTTTATATTAATGCGAGGAATATTACATATATCTGTTGACAAATATGGCAGGCTGCGTAATAATGTATACATATTTACAACGATACACGTTGAATGGACAGGACAGCCGTGCTATAATAGCTAGCGGAGAGATGTTTCGCACGGAGTTTTGTGTGTAGGCTGTGCACAAACGCAGAATGCGTATAGGGAGGTCTGTTATGAAACATGTCTTGTCTGTGTTTGTAGAGAACCAGACTGGTGTGCTGGTCAGGGTTGTGAGTATGTTTTCCCGGCGGGAGTTCAACATTGACAGCTTGTCTGTGGGTGTGACGGAAACGCCGGAGTGCTCCCGCATCACTGTGGTGGTGCAGGGAGATGAGCAGCTGGTGGAGCAGATTATCAAGCAACTGGAAAAGATGCCGGTTGTAAGGGCCGTCCAGCGGCTCGACGAAAAGACGGCAGTATGCCGCGGCATGACGATGGTGAAGGTCCATGCAGATGACCAGAACCGCCTTGATGTGCTAAAGATGGCCGAGTTGTTCCGAGCCCACGTGGTGGATGTGGAATCAACCACCCTGATGTTCGAGATTACCGGCAGCGACGACAAGGTGACGGCTTTCCTGAGGCTGGTGCAGCCTTACGGCATAGCGGAGGTCATACGCACGGGGCTCATCGCCCTTGAGCGCGGAGAACATACTATATATGAACATTGTGAGGAGAGAGAGTACTATGGCAAAAACTTACTATGATCAGGATGTCAACTGGGAAGTCATGAACGGCAAGACTGTTGCCATTATCGGCTATGGCAGCCAGGGCCATGCTCATGCCCTTAACCTTAAGGAAAGCGGCGTGAACGTGGTGGTAGGCCTCTATGAGGGCTCCAAGTCCAAGGCTGAGGCTGAGAAGCACGGTCTGAAGGTCCTGACTGTAGCTGAGGCTGTAAAGCAGGCTGACATTACCATGATCCTGATCCCGGACGAGAAGCAGGCTGATGTCTACAAGGCTGAGATTGCCCCGAATCTCAAGCCCGGTAGTGCTCTCGCCTTTGCACATGGCTTCAACATTCATTTCAAACAGATTGTTCCTCCTGAGGATGTGGATGTCTTCATGGTAGCTCCCAAGGGCCCCGGCCATCTGGTTCGCCGTACTTTCACCGAAGGCGGCGGCGTGCCCGTGGTTTTCGCAGCCGAGAAGGACGCTACCGGCAAGTGCTTTGATGTGGCCCTGGCCTATGCCCGCGGCATTGGCGGCACCCGTGCAGGCGCTATTCAGACTACCTTCAAGGATGAGACTGAGACTGACCTCTTCGGTGAGCAGGCTGTCCTCTGCGGCGGTGTCTGCGCTCTGATGAAGGCTGGCTTCGAGACTTTGGTGGAAGCAGGCTACAAGCCCGAGATGGCGTACTTCGAGTGCTTCCATGAGATGAAGCTCATCGTTGACCTCCTCTATGAGGGCGGCATGGCCAAGATGCGCAAGTCCATCTCCGATACTGCTGAGTACGGCGATTACATGGTAGGCCCCCGCATCGTCACCGAGGAAACCAAGAAGGAAATGAAGAAGGTTCTCACCGAGATTCAGGATGGCACCTTTGCCCGCAACTGGCTCCTGGAGAACCGCGCCGCCGGCCGCGCCAACTTCCTGGCACAGCGCCGCATCCACGCTGAGCACCAGATTGAGCAGGTGGGCAAGGAGCTCCGCGGCATGATGTCCTGGCTGAAGGATGGCGACGACCTTTCCAAGGACTAAGATTCATATAGGTTATTGACCATTATGGAAAAGCCTTCCCCGGCTATTGGGACGGGGAAGGCTTTTCGTGGATATAGGTTTAGGAGGGCAAGCCTATGGGCATGAATATGAGTGAAAAGATTTTGGCCCGCCATGCAGGCCGTGACCAGGTTTCCGCTGGGGAACTGGTTATCTGCGACCTGGACATGGTGCTGGCCAATGATGTGACGGCGCCGCCGTCCATCAAGGAGTTTGAGAAAATTGGGCGTCCTGTTTTCCATAAGGAAAAGATTGCCTTGGTGCCGGACCATTTCCAGCCTGCCAAGGATATCAAGTCCGCCCAGCTGGCCAAGGCTGTGCGTGATTTTGCCCACAAGCATGAAATCAAGCATTACTTCGAGCAGGGCCGGGTGGGCATCGAGCATGTCATCCTGCCGGAAATGGGCATCGTAGGCCCGGGCATGCTCACCATCGGCGCAGATTCCCATACCTGCACCTACGGCGCTGTGAACGGCTTCTCCACTGGCGTAGGTACTACGGACCTGGCGGTGGCTATGGCCACGGGCAAGGCCTGGTTCAAGGTGCCTGAGGCCATCAAGGTGGAACTTGTAGGCAGTAAGCCGGAGAATATTACGGGCAAGGATGTTATCCTGACCCTCATTGGCATGATCGGCGTGGATGGGGCCCTTTACAAGTCCCTGGAATTTGCCGGGGAGGGCGTAAAGACCCTTTCCATGACGGACCGCCTGACCATTGCCAATATGGCCATTGAGGCCGGTGGCAAGAACGGCATCTTCCCCTTCGACGAAGTGACGAGGGAATACGTGGAAGGCCGTGTGCAGCAGCCTTGCGAGCCTGTGGCCCCCGACGCGGATGCCAGCTACGTGCAGACGGTAACCATTGATTTGTCTGCATTGACTCCTGTGGTGGCCTTCCCCCATCTGCCGGGGAACACCAAGGCTGTGAAGGATATCAAGGAGCCTGTGGAAATCGACCAGGTGGTCATTGGCTCCTGCACCAACGGGCGCCTGGAGGACCTGCAGATTGCCGCTAAAGTCATGAAGGGGCACAAGGTCCATGACCGGGTGCGCTGTATCGTCATTCCCGGTAGCCAGGCCATCTATCAGCAGGCCATGCATGAGGGCCTTTTCGATATCTTTATCGAGGCTGGCGCAGTAGTAAGCTGTCCCACCTGCGGCCCCTGCCTGGGCGGCTATATGGGCATTCTGGCTCCCGGTGAGCGCTGCGTGTCCACTACCAACCGCAATTTCCTGGGCCGCATGGGCGACAAGACCAGTGAAGTCTATCTGGCAGGCCCCCAGACGGCGGCAGCCAGTGCTGTATTGGGTCGCATTGCCGTGCCGGCAGAAGTGGAGGTGAAGTGAGATGGCAGGAGAGATTTATCAGGGAAAAGTATGGCGCTACGGCGACAATATTGATACAGACATCATCATCGCAGCCAGATATCTGAACACCTTTGACCCTCAGGAACTGGCCAAGCACTGCATGGCAGACCTGGACGAGAGTTTTGCCCAGAATGTGAAGGCCGGGGATATCATGGTGGGCGGCAAAAATTTCGGCTGCGGCTCTTCCCGTGAGCATGCTCCTGTAGCCATTCGCGCTGCCGGGGTTCCCGTGGTCATCGCCGCCAGCTTTGCCCGCATCTTTTACCGCAATGGCATCAATATCGGCCTGCCCTTGCTGGAAATCGGGGATGATGTGGAGAAAATCAAGGCTGATGATGAGCTGATGGTGAATGTGGCCACCGGGGAGATTAAGGACCTTACCACCGGTGACGTGTTCCAGGCCCATCCTCTGCCGGGCTTCGTGCAGGAAATCGCCCAGGCCGGCGGCCTGATTAACTATATCAAGAGCAGGTGATTATATGGCAAAAATCGTAGTTATACCCGGAGACGGCATAGGTGAGGAAATCACCCGTTCTGCCGTGGCCGTACTTAAGGCAGCTGACAAGAAATACAACCTAGGCCTGGAATATGAGTTCCATGTGGCCGGCGGCACCGCCTATGATAAGTTT
>CAJOIN010000179.1 GCA_905234515.1 uncultured Selenomonas sp. | reverse complement strand
GGCAGGTGAGGGCAAGACTACCACCAGTGTGGGCCTGGCAGATGCCCTCCATGGCATGGGCAAAAAGACGGTGGTGGCCCTGCGTGAGCCTTCCCTGGGACCTTGCTTTGGTCTCAAGGGCGGCGCGGCAGGCGGTGGCTATGCCCAGGTGGTGCCTATGGAGGATATCAACCTGCATTTCACCGGTGACTTCCACGCTATCACTACTGCTCACAACCTGCTGGCAGCTGTTATCGACAATCATCTTCAGCAGGGCAACGAGCTGGATCTTGATGTGCGCCGCATTGTGTGGAAGCGGGTGCTGGATCTTAATGACCGGGCCCTGCGCCATGTGGTGGTGGGCATGGGGGGGAAGGCCCACGGCGTGCCCCGGGAAACCGGCTTTGATATCACTGTGGCTTCCGAGATGATGGCTATCCTTTGTCTGGCCTCTGACCTGCAGGATATGAAGAAGCGTCTGGGTAATATTGTGGTGGCCTATACCCGCAAGGGCAGGGCTGTGCGGGCCGATGAGCTGGGAGTTACCGGCGCCCTGACACTGCTCTTTAAGGACGCCATCAAGCCCAATCTGGTGCAGACCCTGGAGGGCACCCCTGCCTTTATCCACGGCGGCCCTTTCGCCAATATCGCCCACGGCTGCAACAGCGTCATGGCCACCAAGCACGCCTTGAAGCTGGCTGATATCGTGGTGACAGAGGCAGGCTTCGGTGCTGACCTGGGGGCAGAGAAGTTCCTGGACATCAAGTGCCGCTTCATGGGGGTTCATCCTGACGCGGTGGTTATTGTGGCTACGGTGCGGGCCCTGAAGATGCACGGCGGATTGGCCAAGGACCAGCTGGGCAAGGTGGATATGCAGGCACTGGAAAAGGGCCTGGCCAACCTGGAGAAGCATATCGAGAGCATCAAGAGCTTTGGCCTGCCTGCTGTGGTGGCCATCAATGCTTTCCCCACGGATACGGCAGTGGAACTTCAGTTTGTGGAGGAGAAGTGCAGGGAGCATGGGGCAGAGGTTGCCCTTTCCGAAGTTTGGGCCAAAGGCGGCGAAGGTGGCCGGGCACTGGCAGAAAAGGTTCTTTCTGCCATAGAAAAGCCTGCATCCTTCCAGCTGGCCTACGACAGCGAAGATACCATCCCCAACAAGCTGACAGCCTTTGCCAAAAAGATTTATGGGGCAGAGAAGGTGGTCTTTACCGCTGCCGCAAGGAAGCAGTTGGAGGAAATTGAGGCACTGGGCTTTGACAAAATGCCCATTTGTGTGGCCAAGACACAATATTCCCTGTCTGATGACCCGGGAAAGCTGGGACGCCCCCAGGGCTTTGCCATCACTGTCAAGGAGCTTCGCGTGTCGGCAGGTGCAGGCTTTATCGTGGCCCTCACCGGCAGCATCCTCACCATGCCCGGCCTGCCCAAGCAGCCGGCGGCAGAGAAGATGGACATAGATGTGAACGGCAAAATTACAGGGCTGTTCTAAGGTATATGATAACAATTTCCCAGTAATGTTTGACAAGGTCACGTGATGGCTTTTAAAATATAACTAGGAAAAGGCCGCGCTGCCTGGCGCGGCCTTTATAAAGTTGTTAGCGGGAGATTGGATAGATGCGAAATAACAGAGGTTGTTACAAAAAAATCCTGGCAGGACTTATGTGCCTGTTTGCGGGGATGATGACGCCTCAGCAGGCGGCAGCGGAAAGTACGGCTGCAGTGCAGGGGCAGGCGACGCGGGACCTGCGCTTTGTATGGGAGGTTGTTCCCGGTGCGGTCCAGTATGAATTTGTGCTCCTGTCCGGGCCGGAGGATAAGAAAGAAAATGTTCTTGTGCGCTGCAGGGAAATCTACACAAATGGTCTTGCCCTTGATGTAAGGCGGTTTGGCAATAAGGTGCAGAGCTGCTACTGGAAGGTTTGTGCACTGGATTATAAGGGCAACTATTTGGGCAGGTTCACCAGCCCCAAGCCGGTCCAGGGAACGGCAGAGGTAAATCCCGTCGCGCCCAGGGCCACTACCGAGTTCAATAAGATGGACTATATGCCCATGTATCCCGTTTATTCCTGGATACCACAGCCTGGAGCCACGACCCATGAGGTGGAAGTCTATCGGAAAAAGGCTGAGGGTGATGTAAAAATCCGCAGCATGGGGGCGGGGGAATATGATGTCTATGAATGTTACGGCTATACTTATCCCGGTGATTATTACTGGCGGGTGCGTTCTGTTTATCCCAATGGGACAAAGAGCAGTTGGTCTGAGCCGAGCGCTTTCAAGATAGAAGGCACTCCTGCGCCTATAGCAGCTTTGGGTGACAGCATCACGCATGGGGGAGGCGTAATGTCTGTGCCTCCCGGGTATCTGATGTATGATTGGGAGACTTACTGCCAGGTGCCTGTTAAAAACCTGGGGGTCAGCGGCGACACCACGGCGGCCATGCTGGCCCGCTTTGAAGATGATGTGCTGCCCTGGAAACCAAGGCTCCTTCTAATCATGGGCGGCGTCAATGACTTCCGTGAGGGCACTATGGGCTGGGACACGGTGCAGAACCTTGCCGCTATGAGTGAAAAGTGCCATGCTTATGGCATTATCCCTGTGTTCCTCACCGCCACGCCCATCAATGCAGAACTGATGGTCAGGCGCATTCCCGGCATTGCTGTGCCCCCCGTGGATTGGCAGGAACATCAGCGCTATATCAACAACTGGGTCTTGCAGCAGCCTTACAGCCTGGATGTTTCCTCTGTCTTGACAGATGAGGCGGGAAACCTGAAGGCAGAATATACCACAGACGGGCTGCATCCTGACTACTTTGGCAAGAAATATATAGGAGAAGCTGTGGGCAGGTATTTGCAGCAAAATTTTGCCTGGGTTACCAGTAAATTACATAAAAAGCAGTAAAGGGAGTGACAGCATGATAAAAATCATCTTTTCGGATATGGATGGAACCCTGCTGGATGAAAACGGTCAGCTGCCTGAGGAATTCCCACAGGTGATGGAGGAATTGAAGGCCTATGGGGTGCTTTTTGCGCCCGCCTCGGGCAGGCAGTATTATTCTCTGCTGGACAGTTTCGCGGAGTATAAGGATGAGTTCATCTTTTTGGCAGAGAACGGCACTTTGGTGAAACAGCATGATAAGGAGCTTTTCTCCAGCCCTATGCCTAAAAAGCTGGGGCTGAAGGTGCTGGCGGAGGGCCTGGCAACCACCGGGGCTTATACTGTGCTGTGCGGCAAGAAGCAGGCTTATATCCTGAAAAACCAGAGTCAGCCGGAATTCCTGGAGGAGCTGCATAAGTATTTCACCCATACCGAAGCTGTGGATGATTTTGCCCAGGTAGATGACGATATCATCAAGGTATCCTTTTTCGATCCCAAAGCTGAGGCTGACAGGACCATCTATCCCCATCTGAAGAAGTACAATGGGCGTTTGCAGGTGGTGCTGGCCAGTGCCTACTGGGTGGATATCATCGGCTTTGGCATCAACAAGGGCATTGCTATCCAGCAGGTCCAGAAGAAGCTGAAAATCACTCCCAAGGAATGTGCTGCCTTTGGCGACTATATGAACGACGCGGAGATGATGAGCTCTGTATACTATAGCTATGCCATGTCCAATGCTCACCCCAAGGTGAAGGAGCTGGCCCGTTTTGAGGCTAAGAGCAATGCTGAGCATGGGGTCATGGTGGCTATCCGCGAGCTCATTGCCAGCGGCAAGTGCGGCGAGAAGAAAAATTGAGATAGGGGCCTGTGGACCTTTTGGTCTGCGGGCCTTTCCTGCTATGGAGGGGAAATTCATGAAGACAGATTACCATATGCATTTTGAAAAGGGCTCCTATGATAAAGAATGGGCAGAGGGCTTTGGAGGAAATCGGCATTTCCGAGCATTCCCATACCTTCCCGGAGTTTGAGGAACTGTACTATGAGGATTTGATACTTGACGATTCCTTCGTGGGCAGCTTCCAGAAGCAGTGGCTGAAATCAAATAAGTTCAAGTACACTATAGATGAATACTTTGCCTTTATGAGGGAGCTTCAGAAAGACCATCAGGTGAAAATCGGCATTGAAGTGTGCAACTTCCAGAACCAGGAGAAGGTTCGGGCCATTCTGGAGCGCTATCCTTTTGATTATGTCATAGGCTCCGTGCACTTCCTGCGGGGGTGGGCTTATGACTCGGCAGAAATCAAGGCTGAGTGGGACAATCACGACCTGCGGGAAATCTATGAGTGGTACACGGAGGAGGCAGAAAAGCTGGCAGCCTCCGGGCTCTACGACGTGCTGGGGCATCCCTTCAATATCCGACTGTTCAAATTTCTGCCTGATTTCGATGTGACTCCTTATCTGGAGCGGGTGGCAAAAGCACTGCATGAGGCAGGCATGGGCATAGATGTGAATACTGGCACCTATTACCGTTATCCCATTGAGGAAATCTCACCATATCCGGACTTCATGAAGGTGGCAAAGAGTTACGACCTGCCCCTGATTATCACCTCTGACGCGCATCAGCCCAAGGACTGCGGCGCCTATCATGAGGAAGCAGTAGCCTATGCCCGTTCCTTCGGTTTTACTGAAGCCTGGTGCTTTACTCGCCGTCAGAAGAGAAAAATGAAATTAATATGAAAAATCTTATGCATTTATGAAACAATAATGAAAATTTATTAAATTCTTGACATATTCAGGCTAATGAGTGTATAATAAGTCCAGATGTTGGGGGAAGAGGATAACCCCTGGACTTATTAAATTATTTTTGGCAATGTTTGAGGGATGCTTAAGTTTTGGGATGAAATGGACGATAATATTTGTGAGAGGAATCAGTCGAAGGAAGACCGGTTCGAGGCTCAGCGTATAGTGTCGAGGATGACACTAAAAGCGCTGGTGCGCTAATCACAAGAACAAGGAGGCGTTATCATGAAGATACAGATTTATTCTCAGTGGATGGAAGATGTATTTATTCCTGCACGGGTAAAGCAATTTACCAAGGCAGCGAAACTTACTGGTCGTCGGAGCTTTGTGGCCTATGCTAGTGAAGCAGGTCATGATAATTGCGTTGATGAACGTGCAGCTGTCGGACAATGGTTGGAGCGTATAGGCGAGCAGGTCGCAGAAAGCGTAGCCTGATGAATACAGACATTAGCGTTTCAACGAGGCGGGAGATATATGCTCGCCGCCTGTTATGCGATGAGCCACCCCCATCTATAGAGATGGGGGACATCTTCTTCCTCGTTATAAAAACTTCGAAGTTTACATGAATCGGGGGAATTAAAATATGCCCAAGAGCAATCTTACCACCCTTTGCTACATCGAAAGGGACGACAAATACCTGATGATGCATCGGGTGAAGAAGGAACATGATATCAATAAAGACAAATGGGTAGGCATAGGGGGGCATTTCGAACCGGACGAGAGCCCGGAGGAATGTTTGCTGCGGGAGGCCCGGGAGGAAACGGGATTGGTTTTGACCAACTACCGCCAGCGGGGAATCATCACCTTTATCTCTGACAAGTGGCAGACGGAGTATATGTTCCTTTATACCGCCACGGGATATGAGGGGCAGATAGGGGAATGCAATGAGGGGACTTTGGAATGGATAGACAAGGAAAAGGTTTATGACCTGCCCATCTGGGAGGGAGATAAAATCTTCTTCCGGCTCATGGCAGAGGAACGGCCACACTTCTCCTTAAAACTCAGATATGCAGGTGAAGAGCTGGTGGAGGCAGTGCTGGACGGGAAGGATATCCTGGGGAAATAGTTAGTGGCAGGATTATACTTGGAAATATTATATTTCAAAGTATAATCTTTCCTTACGGTTAACTGGAAGGTGAAAGCAAGCTGTTTGTAGAATATCCGCATTAAGGAAAGTCCTTTGGGAAAGAGGTGGGGGCTATGGACGGAAGCTATGCTTGGATTATCGGCATCGTGGCGATGGTGATGCTATACAAGGCGTGGGGAAAGAGTGGGAAGGCCGCTAAGGAAAAAACGCTGGAAGAGGAGATGTCGGCAAGACTGGCCAAGGGGCTGGAGGATTACAGGGAGATTGGTGTTTCCCTGGGACAGCTCCAGGACAGGGAGCTGAGGGCTTTAGGGAAGAATCTGGAGCAGAAGAGTACCCATATTATCGCTTATCTGCAAGAGCATCCACAATGCCTGCCTGTGGCAAGACATTTTGTGGATTACTATCAGGACAGGACGGCGACCCTTCTCAAGCAGTGCGTAACGTTGGAACAGTCAGGCATAAAGAGCCTTGAGGCAGTAGCAGTCATTAAGGAGACCAAGGAGACTTTACAGGATTTTGCCCCGGCCTATGATAAGCAGCTGGCTAAAATCATGGATTTCCAAATTGCAGATATGTCGGCAGAGTTGAAGGTAGCCAGGCAGGTGCTGGAAGATGACGGCATAGAAAAGGGGGCAGGCCCACGACCGGCACTGGAAGAGGAAAAGCCCAAAGAAAACAGCAGTGTGTTCCCAGATTGGCTGACCCCAAAGAACGTGGGCACGGCAGTGATAACGGTCTTAGGAGCAGTGGGCCTTTATAAGCTGTTTGGCAAAGACGAAAAGAAATAATAGCAGGGAGGACGGGCAGGGGTTCGTCCTCTTTTGCTGTGTGTACTTAATGAAGTAAATATCTGGAATATTATACTTGAAAATATTATATTTCAAAGTATAATATTTATATACATAACTTGAAGGAGGTGTACCTATGCGATTTGTTGAGCGGGATAATGAAATAGAAACTTTGGAAAGGGAATACAAGCGGCAGGAGGCTTCCATGGTGGTGGTTTATGGCCGGCGCCGGGTCGGCAAGACAGAACTGATTCGCCACTTTATCCAGGATAAGCCAGCCCTTTATTTCCTGGCTACTGAAGAAGCTGAAGCCATGAACCGTGAGGCCTTTCAAAGGCAGGTGGCTGAGTTCCTTCATAGTGACCTCCTGCGTGGCGCTGTCATTGATCGGTGGGAACTGCTCTTTCAGCAGTTAGTGTCGGCTGCGGATGGTGAACGGCTGGTTATAGTTATAGATGAGTTCCAGTATATAGGTAAGAGCAATCCTGCGTTCCTTTCAGTCTTTCAGCGTATATGGGATACTATACTTAGCAAGGCTGATGTCATGGTCATTTTGTGCGGTTCCTTGGTATCCATGATGATGTCCCAGACCCTTAACTACGATGCCCCGCTATATGGACGTCGAACTGCACAGATACGCCTTCGCCCCATCAAGTTCTCCCATTATTATGAGTTCTTTGATTCAGGGCTCTCGGAGGAAGAGCTGGTCAAGCGTTACAGCTTGACCGGCGGTGTTCCAAAATATATAGAGATGTTTCAGCAGAACAACGATTTGCAGGAGGCTATGGCGAGCAGTATTCTGAATCCTTCCAGCTATCTTTTTGATGAGCCAAATTTCCTGCTGCAGAAGGAAGTTACCGATGTTGGCAGTTATTTTTCCATACTGCGTATTATTGCGGCAGGCAATCATAAGCCTTCTAAAATCGCCACCTTGCTTCAGCAGAAACAAACCAACCTGCCCCGCTACCTTAAGGTGCTGATGGATCTTGACCTATTAGAGCGCGAGGTTCCTGTAACAGAAGCAAATCCCGACAAGAGCAAGAAGGGAATCTATAGGATAAGGGATAACTTCATCAGATTTTGGTTCCAATTCGTTTACCCCAACCGCAGCTACTTGGAAATGGGGCATACGGATGTAGTCATGAGCCGGCTTGGGAGGAACTTCATAGATAGCCATGTCAGCTTCGTCTATGAGCAGATATGCCAGGAAAAGCTATGGGCGCTGTCTGCTGAAGGAAAACTGCCTGGGGTTCTGGAACGCATTGGCCGCTGGTGGGACAATTCCCACGAAATAGACGTGGTTGGCATCTCCGAGGTAGATAATTTGCTAGTCCTTGGCGAATGCAAATTCTGGAATGGTCCCGTGGGACTTAATGTGTTGTCCCAGCTTGAGCAAAAGGCTGCTTATGTTGACTGGCATAGGGATAGCAGAAAGACAGTTTATATAATCTTCAGTATCAACGGCTTCAGTGAGGAGCTGGCAGCAGTGGCATCTGCAAGAGCGGATGTAATAATTATTTAGGAAAAAGCCAGATTGGCATAATAACAGTGAAAGGACGAACCGTGATTGGTTCGTCCTTTTGGGTGTGGAAAGATAATGTATTTTTCTATATGTGGCAGGTAAAAGGTGGAGGTTTGTAGAATAAGAACGAACACGTAAGAGGTATGTCTTTAGCGAATTGTAGGAGTGATGCTATATGGGAACTGTTTGCAATAATTGTGGGAAACAGGTGTCTGATAGCGAAGCTAGTTTTTGCCCGTATTGTGGTGCTGTCATAAAAAAGAATGAGTGGAAATGTGAGAAATGTTCGAGCTGAAGCTAAATTCTGCAAGAATTGCGGAAACGCAAGGGAAAATGAGGTGGGAAATACACAGGTATCAGCTAATACCAGTAGTTCGATGGGGGACTTTACAAAACATAAGTATTTTAAGCAGATAGTTGCTGGAGGATTGTTGCTGCTTGCAACAGGTTTTGGCTCATACTATTACTTTAACAACATGAATGAAGGAAACTATCTGAAGCTTTATGCTGAGGCCCATCGTGTATTGAATGAGGCTAATAGCTTAGTGGTGTCCAATACGCAGAGTGGAACTGTTAAAGCAGGGGATGTTGACGATTTGAAGAAGCGTCTGCAGAATGAGAAAAATGAAATTGATGCTGAGGCAAAAGAATTTTCATCGAGGAAACCATTCCAGGGCTATACGGCACAGCATGAGGCAACGACTGAATTGTTGCAAAAGGAGAGTTCTGTTTTAGGAACTGTGATTCAAATTCTTGGTAGTCCGCTTGATGAAGATTTGGATAGAGCATTGGAAGAGTCTAAGGATACAGTGCAACAGATAAAGAGCCTGTCTGGGCAGATTAGTCTGCCTAATACGGTTATGACGTTGGATGATGATATTATGGTGCTGCCGGCACAACTCAAGGCTTATGTTACGGAGCAGAGGAAACTGGAGGAAGAACGTAAGAAAATAGAGGCGGAGAAGCAAGCCAGGCTGAATGAGCTAAGAGAATTCTTTAATGCTATGGATGAAGCCATTGACAGGTATAACAGTGCTAAGACAGACTTGGGGAGTATGATGGAATCTTCTAGGAATGGAGGTATGATTTGGGCAGATTATTTTAAAGTGCTTGATCAGGCTAAGGATGCCAGAACA
Source organism: uncultured Selenomonas sp. (assembly GCA_905234515.1). GTDB lineage: Bacteria > Bacillota > Negativicutes > Selenomonadales > Selenomonadaceae > Selenomonas_B. The sequence goes on along the minus strand of CAJOIN010000179.1, from coordinate 153 downwards.
TCAGTCAGGTATAAGGTAAAAGACATAAAGACTCCGCAGGGGACAGAGAACCTGAAAAAGGATTTCTTGCAGGTGTTGGATGATTCTGTTCGATATTGCGAAGTTATGAAAATGGGAGCTAATTTGGCTTTTAATCGTTATTACGGGAGCGCT
>CAJOIN010000178.1:8278-12266 GCA_905234515.1 uncultured Selenomonas sp. | reverse complement strand
AGCTGATGGAAGGATTCGGACTTGATGATAAGTCGGCCAACAAATATATTGAAGCCAACTGGTAATAGATGTAAAGCCCCGGGAGACCGGGGCTTTTTTCGTGTGGTTGGATAGTATCATATAGACAAACTAGCTTTACCAGGCAGGACGTGTTCAAGGTTTTGTAGAATTTAGTAGTCCAAGGAGGAGCGATATAAACGGAAGCAGGGGGGCTATTTAAGATAGAGGTGTGAATCAACGCTCAATCAATGCAGGAGGTATAAATAATGCTTAAAGACTATGACGATTACGCAAAGTATATCGAGTTTATGGAGTCCTATGAGGATGAGCTGTATGTTCTCTGTACAGAGTTCCCTGAAAAGTGGGAGATGATCAAGAAAAAGCTCATAAATAATCAGTATGATGTTGAGTCTAATGACCGTATATTCTTAACTTGCATGGAGTCGACGGAATTCTACGTCAAAGTCAACGATAATGAAGAGTACATTACAAACCACCCTTTGTTAAGAGAATTGGCTGAAATTGAAATCGAGGACGATGATGCGGATGAGTGATATAAAAGAATAATGCGCATAAGAAAAGCCCCTATGGCTGAAAATATATCAGAAATCCACTTCTGCAAACTGCAACTGTGGCATGTGGTCGATGAGGTTCATTTCGTGGGCCATGGTGAAGAAGGTGTTGAGGCCGTTTAGGTAGTCCTCGTCCAACTCCCAGCGCACCACAGGGCCCAGGTAGTCGGCCAGCTGGTCGTAGGTGAAGCGGCGCTCCTGCAGGGCGGAGCGGATGACGGTTTCCCGGTAGGAAAGTCCCCCGGCAGGCCGGGCCGGCCCGGGCAGGGCATTGCGCACAAAGCTTTTGAAAGCGCTGTGGATACGCTGGCAGATGTCCGTCACTTCCTGGGGGCGGCTTTGGGCAAATTCCCTGCGGACAGCCCAAAGGGCGTAGACCATTTTCTGGCCCGTGAGGTTTTTCCACTCCTGGCCCAGGTCGTAGATGTAGAGGCCTGCAGGGGGATGGTGGTAGAGCCACAGGGCATCGTCACCGATGAAAAGGGAGGCGGTGGCGTCACTGGGGACAGGGTCATCAGGGGTGATGTTGCGCACGAAGTAATTGGGAATGGCCCCATAGGCTCCCCTGAGGATGATTTTCAGCAGGCAGTGGGAGGTGGCTGATTTGGCCGTGAGAATGATTTTGTCATGGCGCAGGGCCTCGATGGGCTTTTTGGAAACCAGCAGGATGCTCTGCACAGGGCCGTCGGAGCATACGCAGACCTTTGGCAGCAGAAGCAGGTTCTCTGCCTGGCGGGCATAGGCGATGGAAGAAATGCCTGCCACGTCAAGCCTGCCGGCATTGAGGTCGCTGTTCAGGACAGAGGGGACAGCCTGGGAGATGTTAAGTCCCTCGGCGCTGCCGTTCTCATAGCAATAGGTAAGGGGTAGGACGTTCAGGAAATTGATATGCCCGACTCTGGGCATAGGGAAACTCATAAGGGAACCTCCTTTGGGGCGTATATGCTATCGTTCATTGCTGTCATTAACTATTATACACGTAAAAGAAAGGAAAATACAGGAAAATTAGCCGCTTCAAAGTGGGAGGAAATGGCTTACAACTTGACATTTGGACCCTTAATTGATAAAATGATTGATATAATCAACATTTATAATTTTAATGTTTCCCAACTCGGTGGATAAGATAGAGATATGTTCTAGGAGGTGCCTAAATGGATGAGTATGTAAATGCCGGGCGCTGGTTTTCGATTTTATACAGACGTTCCCAGCAGTTTATTGTGGAGGCCTGCCAGCGCATGGGGCTGACCTTTTCTGAGTTCACGCTGCTGCTGCGCATTCATAATGACCCAGGGGTGAAGCAGGATGATTTGGCCCGGGTGCTTTTTTTGGATAAGGCAGTGGTGACCAGGACCATCAACTCCCTGGAGGAGAAGGGCTATATTGTGCGCAGCCAGGACAAGCTGGACAGGCGCATCAAGCATGTGTACCTTTCTGTGGAGGCCGAAAGCTATTATCCTTTCCTGCGCAACGTGCTGAAGCGTTGGGTTGAACACCTCTGCGAGGGCATGGGGGAAAAGGAGCGGGAAGTGATGTTCGGCCTTTTCCATCATCTGACGGATCGTGCCTGTGAGGCGAACCTGCCGGAGCTTGCCAAGGATATCTCAGAGGATTTTACCAAGGAGGACTGGCAGAATGAAAAAAAGGGCAGAAAATAAGGTGTTGAGGGCAGCTATGGCTGCCCTTTTTGCCTTGACGATGCTTGCGGGGTGTGGTGCGGAGAAGGAGCAGGCGGCCAAGGCCCCTGTGGTCAAGACCATACGGGCGGGAGCTTCCCAGCAAAGTGAGGGAACCTACTCCGGCACGGTAAAGGGGCGGTATGAAACTAACCTGTCCTTCCAAACAGGTGGGCAGATCCTTTCCCGCAATGTGGATGCAGGCAGCCGGGTGGAGCCGGGGCAGACCCTTATGGTGATAGACGCCAGGGATGCCGTGCAGCAGGCCAATGCCGGGGATGCCCAGGTGGCTCAGGCCAAGGCTCAGCTGAATCTGGCCCAGACCAATCTGGCCCGCTATACGGAGCTTTACCGGCAGGATGTGGTGCCACAGGCTACCCTGGACCAGTACCAGACCAATTACGATGCAGCCTTTGCCTCCTATCAGGCGGCCCTTTCCCAGGCTGCTCAGGGACATAATGTGCTGAGCTATACGAACCTTACGGCAGGCGCTGCCGGGGTGATTTCCTCTGTTTCCGCCGAGGAGGGCCAGGTGGTGGCTGCCGGCCAGACTGTGGCGGTGTTGGTTCAGACTGACGAGCTGGAGGTGGAGATTGCTGTGCCTGAGGATCGGGTGGCAAGCCTCCAGCCTGGCATGGAAGCCCAGGTGACCTTCTGGGCCTTCAAGGGCTCAGCTAAGGGTGTGGTGCGGGAGATTTCTCCTATGGCAGACAGCGCTTCCAGGACTTATAAAGTACGCGTTTCTGTTCCCGAGCCTCCCCAGGCCATGCAGCTGGGCATGACGGCCAGCGTGAGTTTTGCCGGGGCAGACGGGGGGCAGGGGACGGCCATGGAGCTGCCTCTTTCCGCTATTTACCAGACCGGGGACCAGCCCCAGGTATGGGTGGTGGAGGATGGCGCAGTCCATCTGAAGGATATCAAGGTCAAGAGCTTTGGCAAGAGCACGGTGCAGGTGGAGGGGCTCTCGGCCGGCGACATTGTGGTCACGGCCGGGGTGCATAAGCTCCGGGAGGGCCAGGAAGTGCGCAGGGAGGATAATCAATGAGGAATCTCAGCGAAGTCTCCCTGAAAAACTCTGTGCTGGTGTGGTATTTCATTATCATCACCGCCCTTGGCGGCATTTTTGCCTACCGGGAGCTGGGGCGCATGGAGGACCCGAATTTCACCATCCGTGAAATGATAGTTTCTGCCTCCTGGCCGGGGGCTACAGCTCAGGAAATGCAGGACCAGGTGACTGACAAGCTGGAGCGGAAGATCCAGGATGTGCCGGGGCTGTACCGCATTACCAGCAGCACCCGGCCCGGCAATGCGGTGATCTATGTGGAACTGGATGACCCTGTGCCCATAGAGGATATCCGCCCCACCTGGCGGGATGTCCGCAATCTCTGCAACGACCTGAAGGAGCAGGGGGAACTGCCGGACGGGGTCTATGGGCCTTTCTACAATGACCGCTTCGATGACGTTTTTGGCTGTGTCTATGCCGTCACCGGGGAGGGCTATTCCTACGAGGAGCTGCGCAAGTACGCAGAAGATGTCCGGCGTCTGCTGATGGCGGCAGATACCTCCATCCAGAAAATAGAGCTGTTGGGGGAACAGAAAGAAAAAATTTATGTAGAAATAGAGAAGGACAAGCTGGCCCAGCTGGGCCTGCCTCCCACGGCTATTGCCGATGCCCTGTCTGGAGCTGGTGATATGCTGCCCTCCGGCAAGGTGGAGACGGAATCAGATAATGTGTACCTGCGG
>CAJOIN010000178.1:5807-8213 GCA_905234515.1 uncultured Selenomonas sp. | reverse complement strand
CAGGGTGGAGCGCCGCTACAGCGACCCGCCGGAGCCTGAAATGTTCTTCAATGGAGAGCCTGCCGTGGGGCTGGCCATTTCCATGAAGAACGGAGGCAATATCCTGGACCTGGGCAGCCATCTGAAGGAGACGCTCACTGCCATTTCCGAGGATTTGCCTTTGGGCATGGAAATCCATCAGGTTTCTGACCAGCCCCAGGTGGTGGAAGAATCCATCCACGAATTCATGAAGACCCTCACGGAAGCCATTGTCATTGTGCTGGCAGTGAGCTTCCTTTCCCTGGGCTGGCGTACGGGCCTGGTGGTGGCCTGCTGCATCCCCCTGGTGCTGGCAGGCACCTTTGTGGGCATGTATATCCTGGGTATTGACCTGCACAAGGTTTCCCTGGGAGCCCTGATTATATCCCTGGGCCTTTTGGTGGATGATGCCATCATTGCCATCGAGATGATGAGCGTGCAGCTGGAGCGGGGGCGCAGCCGCTTTGAGGCGGCCTGCTATGCCTTCAAGGCTACGGCCAAGCCTATGCTGACAGGCACTCTGATCACCTGCTCGGGTTTCATACCTGTGGCTTTTGCCAAGGGCATGGCTTCGGAGTTTTGCAGCGCCCTGTTCCCGGTGATATTGCTGGCCCTGGTGCTGTCCTGGCTCGTTTCGGTCATGGTGGCGCCTCTCTTTGGCACCTACCTTATCCGGGTCGAAGTCCAGCGGGATGAAAAGGGGGAGATTGACCCCTACCAGAGCAAATTCTACAAATGGTTCCGCCAGTTGCTGGAATATTGCCTGCTGCACAGGAAACTGGTGCTCGCGGCTACAGCCTTGATGTTTGCCCTGTCCCTTTACGCCATGTCTTTTGTCAGGGAAGAATTCTTCCCCGGCTCCCTGAGACCAGAGCTGATTGTGGAAATGCGCCTGCCGGAAGGTTCCTCCTTTGCCGCTACGGAAAGGGAGATGGAGCGCATGGCAAAGTTCCTGTCAGAGCGGCAGGAGGCGCTGGAGAACTACTCCTATTACGTGGGCTGCTATGCCCCGCGCTTTGTCCTTACCGTCAGTCCGCTGGAAGACTCGGACAATGTCGGCCAGTTTGTCATTGTGGCCAAAAGCACAGAGGAGCGGAAAAAGCTCAGCCGGGAGCTGAAAGAAGAGCTGGAGGAGCATTTCCCGGAAGTGCAGGCCAATATCCAGACCATCCAGACAGGTCCGCCTGCCGAATACCCGATTATGCTGAGGGTCACGGGGCGTACCGTGGAGGAGACCAAGGAACTGGCAGAAAAGGTGACCAGCCTGATGGGAGCTGACCCCAATATCTACAATGTAGGACAGGACTGGGGCCTGAAGTCCAAGGTCATGCATCTGGAGCTGAATCAGGATAAGCTTCGCTCCCTGGGCCTTTCCAGCCAGGATGTGGCAAAGACCATCTACACGGAGCTGACCGGAGCCAAGGCGGCCCAGTTCTACACCGGGGACCGCACCATTGACATTGAGCTGCGTGCGGCTGAAAAAGACAGGCAGGAGCTGGACAGGATGGGGGAGCTGCCCATCTACCTGGGACAGGCCGGCTATGTGCCCCTTTCCCAACTGGCCAAGATTTCCTATGAAGGGGAAGAGGGCCTGGTGAAACGGGTGGACCTGCGGCCCACCATTACGGTGCATGGCAATACATATGCGGGTACGGCTGTGGATGAAACCGCCAAAGTCTATGCGGCTACGGAAGAACTGCGGCAGATCCTGCCTTTGGGGGCGTCCATCACCACCGCCGGAGCCCTGGAGGACAGCGATGATTCCCTGGGCTACCTGGTGAAGCCCATCCCGGCCATGATTTTTGTCATCATGACCCTCCTGATATTCCAGCTGAGGAATATCAAGCAGATGTTCATGACCCTGCCTCTGGGCCTTATCGGCGTGGCCTGGGGCATGCTGCTGACGGACTCGGCCATGGGCTTCGTGGCTTATCTGGGGGTGCTGGCCCTCTTCGGCATGATCATCAGGAATTCCGTTATCCTTATCGACCAGATACAGAAACATCTGGCCGGGGGCGAAAGTCCCTGGGATGCCCTGATAGATTCAGCTGTTTTGCGCTTCCGTCCCATTATGCTGACGGCAGCGGCGGCCATCCTGGGCATGATACCCCTGATGGCCAGCGCCTTCTGGGGCCCCATGGCCGTAGCCATAGCCAGCGGCCTGCTGGCAGCCACGGTACTGACCCTCTTGGTGCTGCCGGCCATGTATGCGGCGGTGTACGGGGTAAAAAGAGAATAACGGCAAAGGACCAGCGGAATTTTTCTCCGCTGGTCCTTTGCCGTCTATGTTTTCCTGGTCTCTTACATGGCCTCGGCTCGCTTGATGTTTTCCCTGATGCTGTCGCAGCAGGCGTGGAACTTTTCCTTCTCTGCCTCGGTGAGGGGCAG
>CAJOIN010000178.1:1785-5748 GCA_905234515.1 uncultured Selenomonas sp. | reverse complement strand
TCCAGGGAGGCGCTGGCTGGCATAATGGTGCGTTCATCGTTCAGTACAATCCTTACCATGCGGGCGGCGGTGGCGGCAATGCCGTACTCCGTGCAGTGTTTGGCGGAAACCACCGTCCAGGCATCGGCGATGACGGCTTTGCTGATTTCCTCCTGGTTGTAGTTGAGCTTGGGGTTCTTTTGGGCCATTTCCGCCAAGGGCTTGCCCTGGAAGCTCACCAGGGACAGGGGGGCGAACTGCTCGTTGCCGTGCTCTCCCAGCATGTAGGCGGTGATAGAACGGCCGTCCACCCCGGAATCCAGGGAGAGCCTGGAAAGGAGACGGGCGGTGTCAAGGCCCGTGCCGGTGCCGAAGACCCTGCCCCTGGGCAGCCCCAGCTCTTTGGCCATATAGCTGGTGATGACATCGCAGGGGTTGGTGATGTTCAGGAAGACGCCCTTGAAGCCGGAGGCCTTGACCTGGGGAGCGATTTCCTTGGCAGCGGCCACGGTGAAGCGCATTTCGTTGAGGCGGTCCCCGCCGGCAGCGGAGAGGCTGATTTTGCCGGAGGCATTCACCAATACGTCGGCATCGCCGATATCGGCGTAGGTGCCTGCATAGACCTTGGCCCTGCTGGGCATGTAGACCATGCTGGCGTTGATGTCCATGGCCTCGCATTCAGCTTTTTCCCTGTCAATATCTATGAGCACGATTTCTGCGGCAATGCCCTGATTGACCAAATCGCAGAGCACATGGGCCCCTACATGTCCTAAACCGATGATGCCGACTTTCTTTACTTTCATTTTATGCGCGTCCGGGGGATGTTCTTTATGTTCCCTGCAACGCTTGCCTCCCTTTTCGATAAGATGTTTACAATGTTACACCTGCTGACGGCGAAGTGTCAAGGAAAGAATCAGATTATTGACTTTAAGCGTGCTTTGGGCTACAATAGGCGGGTAATCAGGATTATCCTGAGGGAAATCCAGTGATATGACCTGTTGTACTGGTAATAACAAAAAGCAATAGCTTAGCGCAGGCTCTCATCCCGGAGCGTTTGGGGTGAGAGGACGAGGAGAAGGTTGTCGAGAACTCAGCGGATGCCTTCCGGCCGGCCCGGTCGAGAGAAATTCCTCAAATCCCTTTCGTGAGAAAGGGGACAAAGGGAATGGAGGACACAACAGGTGTACTGGGGAAGCTATGCCCATTTTAAAGAAAGGGTGTAGTGTGCCCAATTTTAGGAGGTACACTTTTATGTGCGGTATTGTTGGTTACATTGGCAAACAGAAGCGTGACAAGGCGGCAGGCGTCCTTTTGGACGGCCTTTCCAAGCTGGAGTATCGCGGCTATGATTCTGCCGGCATTGCAGTGCTGGAGAATGAGAAGATTCGCGTGGAGAAGAGCGTGGGTCGTCTGGCCTCCCTTCGCGACAAGCTGAAGGGCAAGGAGCCCCAGGGCTTTTTGGGCATTGGCCATACCCGTTGGGCTACCCATGGCCGTCCGTCCGACAAGAACTCCCATCCCCATACTGATTGCTCCGGGGATTTCGTCATTGTCCATAACGGCATCATCGAGAACTATCTCACCCTGAAGGAAGAGCTTATCGAGGCCGGCCATGAGTTCAAGAGCGAGACTGATACCGAGGTGGTAGCACACCTGCTGGAGGAAGTCTACAACGGCGATTTCGTGGCTTCCGTGCGCACCGTGCTTTCCCGTATCGAGGGCAGTTATGCGCTGGTGTTCATGAGCGTGAAGCACCCCGATATGCTCATCTGCGCCAAGCAGGACAACCCCCTTATCATTGGTCTGGGCGATGGCGAGAACTTCATCGCTTCCGACGTGCCCGCTATCATCGCCCACACCAGGAGGAACTACGTGCTGGCTGATGGCGAGCTGGCTGTGGTCACCGCTGACAGCGTGGAGGTCACCAACCGCAAGGGCGAGAAGGTGAACAAGAAGGTCTTCGAAGTCACCTGGAATGCCGAAGCTGCCGAGAAGGGCGGCTACGAGCACTTCATGCTGAAGGAAATCAACGAGCAGCCCAAGGCTGTCCGCGATACCATGAGCCAGCGCATTGCCGCTGACGGCAAGGCCATCCAGATGGAGGAGCTGAAGTGGGACAAGGAGTACCTGGAGAAGTTCAACCGGGTTTACATCGTGGCCTGCGGTACCGCTTACCATGCCGGCCTGGTGGGCAAGTATTACATCGAGAAGCTGGCCCGCATACCCGTTATGACGGATGTGGCCTCCGAGTTCCGTTATCGTGAGCCCATCATTGATGACAAGACCCTGTTCATCACCGTTTCCCAGTCCGGCGAGACGCTGGACACCCTGGCAGCCATGAAGGAAGCCAAGCGTTTGGGGGCAACCACCCTGGCTATCACCAACGTGGTGGGTTCTTCCATTGCCCGGGAGGCTGACAAAGTGCTCTATACCTGGGCCGGCCCGGAGATTGCCGTGGCCTCCACCAAGGCTTACACCACCCAGATTGTGCTGTTCTTCATGCTGGCTCTCTACATGGCAGAAATGAAGGGCACCGTGAGCAAGGAAAGAGCTGCCGAGCTGGTGAGCTTCCTGCAGAAGGTTCCTGCCCAGATTTCCGAGACCCTTTCCGATGTGGACCCCATCAAGACCTTTGCCAAGGCTTACGGTTTCAACGAAGATGTGTTCTATATCGGCCGTGGCCTGGATTACAGCGTATCCCTGGAAGGCGCCCTGAAGCTGAAGGAGATTTCCTATATCCACGCTGAGGCTTATGCCGCTGGCGAGCTGAAGCACGGCACCCTGGCCCTCATCACCGAGGGCATTCCCGTCATTGCCCTGGCTACCCAGAAGAGCGTCTATGAGAAGACCCTCTCCAACATCAAGGAAGTCAAGGCACGTGACGCTGTGGTTATCGGCATTGCCTCCGAGGGCGACGAGGAACTGGAGAAGTACGTGGACCATGTCATGAAGGTCCCCGCTACCGACGAGCTCCTTTCCCCCATCCTCTCCGTAGTGCCCCTGCAGCTCCTGGCCTACTACGCCGCCATCACCCGTGGCACCGACGTAGACAAACCCAGAAACCTGGCAAAGTCCGTTACGGTTGAGTAAAATAAAACATCGAGCCATGAAGTCAAAAAGGGCTTCATGGCTTTTTTGCTTGCTTTAGTCTGGTAAGGATACTACAATGAAATTGATAAATTGGACGGAGAATAGTCAAAGGAAGGGGAGCAACATGGACCTTGAGGATAAATTGCGAGGAGAGATTGTCTCCTATGCTGAAAAAAACCATATAGAAAAGGTGATACTTTTCGGCTCCCGAGCCAGGGGCAGCAATCACGACAGGAGTGATATAGATTTAGCGGTGCAGGGTGGGGATGTCAGGACATTTAAATATGATTTGGATGAGCACGCTAGGACCTTGTTGATGTTTGATGTGGTGGATTTGGCAAAGCCCGGTCTCTCAGAGGAACTTTTGGCGGAAATAGAAAGGGATGGGGTGAGGCTTTTATGAAGAAGTTCGATAATTTTTCCAGGGCATTGGCGAATCTTGAGAGCAGCAATGTTTATGAGCCTCCCTTTGAACCTACCATACAGGCGGGAATTGTCTCCTTGTTTCAGATTTGTTTTGAACAGGCCTGGAAAACTCTGAAAGAACTGTTGGAATATCACGGATTGAATACAGAGCAAGTGTCCTCTCCTCGGAAAATCATCAAGCTGGCCTATCAAAACAGGATGATTGCAGACCAGGAAAATTGGCTGGGCTTGCTGGATACCCGAAATGAGCTGGCCCATACTTATAGTGAGGAAGATTCCCTTGATGCGATTCAGAGGATTAGAGACATATATGTGGGACTTTTCAAGGACTTGCATAAAGAACTAGAGGCCAACTGGCTGCCGGAGGAGTGAACGAAAAGTTATATTATGGTGAAGCAAACAGGGACATGAGGCAGAAGAGAGGCTTCATGTCCTTTTTCGCTTAAGATTTGGCAGGAAAGTGTCGAT
>CAJOIN010000178.1:0-1746 GCA_905234515.1 uncultured Selenomonas sp. | reverse complement strand
CATTGACATTGGGCGTGTGTGTACTAGGGGGGGACAGCAACCCGGATGCATAAGCACTTTATCCACAAATGTGGTTGAGGCAAAAGCTACTCTTTCGGCGGCAGACAGGGAGATGAAGCGGTATAAGAATCAAGAGCGTACGGATGTTTACAATAGAGCGCACCACATAATATACCCCAGTGGCAGAGTGCCTAAGGACCAGCGCACCCGTATTGCAATTATCATCAGTGGTGATGAGCAGATTGTGGTGGAGGATAGAGTCAAGATATTGACGCTAAACGAAGGATTGATGAAGCGGGAAGGGCACACGGTACCATTTGTTACACCTGAATTGCATACGAAAAAGGAAAACATTTGGGTTAGAGTGCGTTTGGTGGATACTTCAAGCGGTAACTATGCCTATAGGAATGACCTTGTGGTTGAGGGGAAAGTGCATGGTTCTGCCTGGACAAAGAGCGGAAATTTCAATGGCCGTTTGATTGAAAGAGGCGTAGAAAGAGCCATGACGGAAGCTATGAACGATATAGAGATTGAGAAAGATTAAGGCTGAATCTTGCAATTTTGGCCGAAAAATGATAATATTTGACATATAAAGAGTGCTACCGATAGACGGTCAGCCCTCAGACCGATTTGACTATAAGAATAGCCGCCCTAGCCTGCGAAAACTGTGGCGGCTTTTCTTATGCCTTGATTGCGACTACTATGAGGAGCGTCAGAAAAACTAACGTAAAAAAATCATATTTCGTCATATGGCATGCCCCCTTTCGAGGGCTCAGAATCGACCGCCTACCGCTCTGGTAGCACCGGAGTTAGTATAGCATAAATTGTTTTGCACGTCTAATAGTTAGAAGATTCCATTAGGGAGGTCTTGATTATGCTTTTAGGTGCCATTGCTGTTCCTCATCCGCCTCTTATTATCCCTGAGGTGGGGCAGGGACAGGAGAAGGGGATACAGGCTACTGTTGATGCTTACCGGGAGGCGGCCCGGTGGGCAGTCGGATTGGAGCCGGAGACTGTGGTGGTCACCAGTCCCCATAGTGTCATGTATGGGGACTATTTCCATATCTCCCCTGGTGAGGAGGCTCGGGGGGATTTTGGGAATTTCCGGGCTCCCCAGGTGAAGGTGGCGGTGGAGTATGACACGGCCTTCAGAAAGCAGCTCTGCGCCCTGGCGGACAAGGAGGAGTTCCCGGCGGGCATTATGGGGGAGAAATCCCCTGCCCTGGACCATGCCACCCTTATACCCTTGCATTTTCTGCAGGAGGCGGGCTTTAAGGGCAAGTTGGTCAGAATTGGCCTATCCGGCCTTTCACGCCGCCATCATTACCATCTGGGGGAGATGATAGCCCAGACAGCCAGGCTCTTGAAGCGGAAAGTGGTGCTGGTGGCCAGCGGGGACCTTTCCCACAAGCTGCTGGCGGAGGGGCCCTATGGCTTTGACCCGGCAGGGCCTGTCTTTGATGAGCGCATGCAGGAGTGTTTTCGGGACGGGGATTTCCTGAAGCTGCTCTCTACCCCTAATTCTTTGGCTGACAGCGCCGCCGAGTGCGGCCTGCGCTCCTTTTGGATTATGGCGGGGGCTCTGGACAGACAGCAGGTCACTGCCCGGTTGCTGGCCTATGAGGGACCCTTCGGCGTGGGCTATGGCACAGCCATTTTTGCGCCGGGGGCGCGTGATGAAAGCCGTGCCGTCCTGGAACAGTATGAGGCGCAGCGTCAGCGGGAAATAAAGGAATTGAGGAACAG
>CAJOIN010000177.1 GCA_905234515.1 uncultured Selenomonas sp. | reverse complement strand
CGTACAGTACAGGCTCTTCTCATTGAGCAGGGATACTTGGAAGGAGAGGCTGACGGCATTGCCGGCCCCATGACGGTAGCGGCTATCAGGAAATTCCAGAAGGAAAAAGGGCTGGAAGTAGATGGCATTTGCGGGGCGGCTACCTTTGAAGTGCTTTCTGGGGGAGAAGAGTACGAAGCCCCTGAGGGACACGAGGATGACTACTGTGAAACCCACGGGGATCATTTCCATCCCAAGGTAGTGGCAAGGGCTGAGAACTCTGAGACGAGTCCGTCTGTTTATGCCCGCGGGCGTTGCGTCTATGTGGAGGCTACGGCTTACAGTGCTTTTGACCCGGGCAATAACTCCACCACGGCCAGCGGCACCTTGGTCCGCCACGGGGTGATTGCAGTTGACCCGGCTTTTATTCCCATGGGCACCAGAGTATTTATTCCCGGCTATGGTGAGGCTGTGGCTGAGGATATTGGCTGGGGTATCAAAGGAAACATTATTGATGTGGCTTTCGACACCCGTGAAGAAGCTCTCGCCTTTGGGCGTCAGCACATGGAAATTTATATTATTGAATGAATCGCAGGTACGGCCTTTATTTTGGGGGCTGTACCTGTCTTGTTTTGAAAGGCAGGAAGTTCTATTTTATGGAAGACAGGCAGCTAAAGGCTATAGTGACCACCAGGCAGAAGTATTCCACCAAGTCGGTGAGGGTGGCAAAGGAGACAGCAGCAAAACTGGGCATAGCTTATGTGCCCAGGGGCAGGGAATCTTTGCCTGATTTGCGGGAAAAGTATGGGGTGGAAGATATCCTGGTGGTGAAAAAGGGGCTGCTGTTTTTGGAACGCCCTGAGGAAGCACTGCATTTTCATCCCAATATGGCCCATATCAGGGTCAAGAATTTGCGTTTTGGCAGGGGAGACCATTTGGTGAAGGCTCTGGATATACAGCCTGGGGACAAGCTTTTGGACTGCACCTTGGGGCTGGGGGCAGATGCCATTGTGGAAAGTTATGCGGCAGGCCCTGAGGGGGCTGTTATCGGGCTGGAATCCCAGCCCCTTATTGAGGCAGTGGTGGGCTATGGATTGCAAAATTTTGAAGGGGACGGGGAGAAGATAACAGAGGCCATGAGGCGGGTGAAGACGGTTTGCACTGATGCCTTGGCCTATCTGAAGGTCCAGCCGGACAACGCCTTTGATGCCATTTACTTTGACCCCATGTTCCGGTATCCTCTGATGGACAGTGAAAATCTCAGCCCCCTGCGCGCCCTGGCGGACGGCAGGGCCCTGACGGAGGAAACCGTGGCCGAGGCCTGCCGCGTGGCCAGGAGACGGGTGGTCATGAAGGAGAATGCCCGCAGCCTGGAATTTGAGAGATTGGGCTTCGGGAAAATTATGGGGGGTAAGTATAGTAAAGTGCATTACGGGGTTATGGAGTTGGCGTAAGGGATTAACTGGAGATGGAAAGGAAACGGAGATACTGATATGGAAAAGGATAGCCCCATTTACAAGGAATATCTGGAAATACTCAAACGGGAGCTTGTACCGGCCATGGGCTGTACCGAGCCTATCGCTATTGCCTATTGTGCGGCCAAAGCCAGGGCTGCCTTAGGCTGTCTGCCGGACAAGGTCACTGTGGCCGCCAGCGGCAATATCATCAAGAATGTCAAAAGTGTCATCGTACCAAATACAAATGGGGGCAAGGGCATAGAAGCTGCTGCTGCCATTGGCATCATAGCCGGTGATGAAAAGGCAGGGCTGGAGGTCATTGCCAAGGCAAAAGAAGAGGATAAAGCCAAGCTGGCGGACTTCCTGGACAGCACGGAAATCATGGTGGAGTTTGCCCAGACCGATAATGTCCTGGATATCTGTGTCAAGGTAAGCAAGGGTGAAGACCATGCTGAAGTGCGGGTAGTCAATGAACATACCAATATTGTCAGGATTGCCCGCAATGGAGAAATTCTGTTCGAGAAGGAAATTGAGAGTGCGGCAGATACCGGCAAGCCGGATTATGAATTCCTGACCATTGAGGATATCTATGATTTTGCCATGACCTGCGATTTGGCAGATGTCCGTGAACTTCTTGACAGGCAGATTGCCTATAATACTGCCATTTCTGATGAGGGGCTAAAAAACGACTATGGCGCCAATATTGGCAAGACCCTGCTCAAGGCCTATGGCACGGATATCCACATTCGGGCCAGAGCCAGGGCGGCGGCTGGCTCTGATGCCCGCATGGGCGGCTGTGAGATGCCGGTGGTCATCAATTCAGGCAGCGGTAATCAGGGCATGACTGTTTCCCTGCCTGTCATTGAATATGCCAAAGAGGTGGGAGCTGACAGGGAAAAACTTTATCGTGCCCTGCTTCTTTCCAATCTTGTCACTCTCCATGAAAAAGAGGGCATTGGCCGCCTTTCTGCCTACTGCGGCGCTATCAGTGCCGGGGCAGGGGCTGGGGCAGGCATTGCCTGGCTTTGTGGAGGAGATTATAAGGCCGTTATTCACACCATAGTCAATGCTTTGGCCATCACCTCCGGCATTGTCTGTGATGGGGCCAAGCCCTCCTGTGCTGCCAAGATTTCCGCTGCTGTGGATGCGGGTATCCTGGGCTTTGAAATGTACCGCAATGGCCAGCAATTCTACGACGGCGACGGCCTGGTGAAAAAAGGTGTGGAAAACACCATCCGCAATATCAGTCGGTTGGGACGCATTGGCATGAAGGAAACTGATAAGGAAATCATCAAGATGATGATTGAGAAATAGGGCAGAGCTTTTCAACAGAAAGGAAGCCCCGATGAAGGCCTTCCAAGGAGCCACCTTCTTCAGGGCAGTTATGAGGTATTCCTGCAAGGCAGGCGTATGATTTAGATGAAGATACCCACAAGGTTGACAGAGGCTATCTTCATGCAGTCATAAAGGCTGACAGCAGTTTGTTAAGGGCCAGCTGGTCTTGGGCGTGCATGGTTTCCCGGGCGGAGTGCATGGCAAGCAGGGGCACGCCGATATCCATGGTGCGGATAGGGACCATGGCAGAGGCCAGGGAGCCCAGGGTGGAACCACCGCGGATATCATTGCGGTTTACGAAGGGCTGCCAGGGTATGTCCTTTGATTCACAGAGACCCCGCACAATGGCCACCGCTTCTGCGTCTCCGGCATAGGTTTGGGCGGCGGACTGTTTAAGCACTACGCCTCCGCCCAGGACGGGATGGTGGGAGGGGTCACACTTGTCAGCAAAGTTGGGGTGCAGGGCATGTGCCACGTCCACTGACAGCATAAAACCTGTGGAAAGGTCGGCACCAAGTTCTGCCTTTGTTTTGCCCAAAGCCGTGTATATGCGCTCCAGCACCTGCATGAGCACGGTGGAGCCGGCTCCCTGCTTGGTACTGCTGCCTACTTCCTCATTGTCGAAGAGGGCGGCCAGGCGAAGACCGGCGCATTTCTTGGGTTTGACCTTCGTGATTCCCTTGAGGCAAGCCAGGGCAGAGGTGAGATTGTCAAGGCGGGGGGAGGAGACAAGCTCTTCTTGAAGGCCGCAGAGACAGCCTTCTTCAAAGGGGTAAGCAGATAGTTCATAAGCGAGAATATTTTCTGGGCTGGCACCAAGCTGTGCGGACAGCCAGGTCAGGAAAAAGTTCTCGTCAAGTTCTTTGCCATCTACGGTGGCAATGGGGAGCATGTCCGTCTGTGGATTCAGTTTGCCCTGGTCATTTACCTCCCGGTCCATGTGGATGGCCAGGCTGGGGATGGTCAGAAGGGGGCGGGCAAAATCCACCAACTGCACAGTGGGGGAAAAGATATCTTGGGAGCGCAGAACTATCTTGCCCGCCAGGGACAAGGGCCTGTCCAGCCAGGTGCGCAGCATCAGGCCACCGTATTTTTCCACGTTGAGAAGGCCATAGCCTTCTTTGGTCATGGCTGTCTGAGGCTTCAGGCGGAAGCAGGGAAAATCTGTATGGGCTGCAGCAATCCTGAGCTGTCCCGGCTGGGCGCCTACTACAAAGGCCAGCAGGGTGGAGCCGTACACCGGGACA
>CAJOIN010000176.1:6915-8620 GCA_905234515.1 uncultured Selenomonas sp. | reverse complement strand
TCTGTTCAGTTGGGGTCTATCTGCTCTTCCACAGCCCGCTCCAACAGACTGTCACGCCTTGCCTTGGAAGCGGCGAAGTAGTCATGGACTGCCTGCCGGTCATGCTTGTCTATGGCGGCAATAACCTCTCCCAAAATGGCCTGGAGGTCACGGAGATGGTTGCCAATGGCCTCCCCGTTGGTCATGCAGATGTCCGCCCACATGTCAGCATTGGAGGAGGCAATGCGGGTGGTATCCTTAAAGCCGCCGCCAATGAGCTTGATGCAGGACTCCAAATCGTCCCCACTGCGGTTCAGCAGTGTCACCAGGGCCGCTGCCGTCACATGGGGCACATGGCTGATAACAGAGGCGCAACGGTCATGGCGCTTAATATCCAAAGTGGTGAAATTTGCCCCAGTATGCTTCAAAAGCTCCATGAGCTTTGCATGAGCTTCCTGGGGAGCTCCCGTATTCTCCACTATCACATAAGCCTTGCCCCGGAAGAGATTCGCCTTGGCTGCCTCCACGCCGCTTTTCTCCCGTCCTGTCATGGGGTGCCCGGCGATGTAGTAGATATCCTTGGGCAGAATATCCTTCAGCTCCTGAAAGATTACGTACTTGGTACTGCCTGCATCAGTCAGAATAGTGCCGGGCTTCAGATAGGGCAGGAGCTTTTTAACCATGGGCACGATCTGCAGCACCGGCGGGCTCAGGAAGACAATATCTGCCTGGCCTACTACCTTTTCCAGGTCGCTGCCGGCATAGTCAACTGCCCCCAGCGACATGGCCCTTTCCATGGAAGCCTTGGTACGGCAAAGGCCGGTGATGAAAATATCATCCCCCAGCTTTTCCTTCAGGCAGAGGCCAAGGGAGCCGCCAATAAGGCCCACACCTATAATGGCCAGCCTGACAGAAGACTTTCCTTCACTCAGGCTAAAACCGTCCTCACTCATATCTTTCTCCCCATCACTTCAGCAATCTTGCCCAGGTCGGACATGAGCAGGTTAAAATTCTTGGGAGTAAGGCTCTGGTCACCATCGGAAAGAGCCACCTCGGGATGGGGATGGACCTCGATGATAAGCCCGTCTGCCCCGGCGGCCACCGCAGCTCTGGCCATAGGCTGAACCATCTGCCAACGTCCCGTGCCGTGACTGGGGTCCACAATAATGGGCAGATGGGAAAGTTCCTTTATGGCTGCCACTGCGCTGAGGTCAAGGGTATTGCGGGTATAAGTCTCATAAGTGCGGATACCGCGCTCGCAGAAGATGATGTTCTCATTGCCGCCAGCTGCGATATACTCAGCAGCATTAAGCCACTCGCTGATAGTAGCGGAAAGGCCGCGCTTCAGCATGACAGGCTTCTTCACCTTGCCCAAGGCCTTCAACAGCTGGAAATTCTGCATGTTGCGGGCACCTACCTGGTAGACATCGGCGTATTTGCCCACCAGTTCGATATCGTCCTTATCCACGATTTCCGTAACCACCCGCAGGTCATTTTCGTCAGCCACCTGACGCAGGAGCTTCAGGCCTTCCTCGGCCAGGCCCTGGAAATCATAAGGGCTGGTACGGGGTTTGAAAGCACCGCCACGCAGGAAGTGAGCGCCGCCGGCCTTTACAGCCTGGGCTGCCTCACGAAGCTGGTCCAGGCTCTCCACTGAGCAGGGACCTGCCATGACTACCAGCTGCTCGCCGCCCACTTTGACGCCGTTCACGTCTATCACGGAATT
>CAJOIN010000176.1:0-6792 GCA_905234515.1 uncultured Selenomonas sp. | reverse complement strand
CCGACAATGGTTCTTTCCTCACCTACGGAAAGGTGGGCCTTGAGGCCTGCAGTTTCCAGTTTCTGGGTTACTTTCTTCAAATCTTCCTGTGTAGCATTGGGGCTCATTACAATAATCATATTCTGTTACCTCCTGCAAACAATCGGCCTTTTCACCTGCCTGCGTCCCTCATCAAAGCTATCTCGTCGCAGTTAGGGAACTTGGGACAGTCAATACATTCCTTCCACACCTTGTGGGGCAGTTCTTCCTTGGTAATGATACTAAAACCAAGGGTCTGAAAGAATCCAGGCTTGTAGGTCAAAGTAAAATACTTTTTTATACCCAGTGCATCACCTTCTGCCATGAGCCGGCGAACAATCTCCCCGCCTATGCCCCGGCGAATGTAATCCGGGTCCACCGCCATGGTGCGGACCTCTGCCAGGCGTTCCCAGATGATGTGCAGGCCGCCCACACCTGCCAGGCGACCGCCCTTCTCATCATCAATGGCCACCACCATATCCCTCAGAGTCTCATAGAGAGTATTGCGGGAGCGGGCCAGCATGACTCCCTCCTCTGCATAGTGGTTCACCAATTCATATATAGGCTCTATATCGTTAAAAGTTGCTTTCCTATATTCCATCAATACCACTTCCCGGCCCTTTCAGGCCTCTTTACTAGGACATACCATATTCAGGGGGCACTCCCCACACAGGGGCCTCCTGGCTTTGCAAATCTTCCTGCCATGCCAGATAAGCCAATGATGGGCCTCAGACCATTTTTCTTTAGGAATAGCCTTTTGCAGGCCCTTTTCCACCTCCAGGGGGGTGCTGCCCACTGCCAGCTTCAAGCGGTTGGCCACCCGGAAAACGTGGGTGTCCACCGCAATGGCAGGATGGCCGAAGCCCACGCTCATGACCACATTGGCAGTTTTGCGCCCTACCCCTGGCAGCTTCTGGAGTGCCTCAAAATCCTCCGGCACCTGGCCACCGTGTTCCGACAACAACAACTGACAGGCCGCCAGGATGTTCTTGGCCTTGTTGCGAAAAAGCCCACAGTCCTTGATTTCCTGCTCCAGCTCACCAAGCCCCAGCTCAATAATGGCCTGAGGCGAAGCCGCCCTTTTGAACAGCCTTTCCGTCACCACATTAACCCGCACATCAGTGCATTGGGCGGAGAGAATGACAGCTATCAAGAGCTCAAAGGGATTCCTGAACTTCAGGGCCGGCTTGACCTCCCTGTAGACTTTTCCCAAAATGGCAATCTGCTCGTCACGCAGCTTCTTTGTAAGGCTGCGCACCGGCGCAGGGATGCGGCCCCCACGGGCCACAAAAGCAGCAGAGCTGTACTGGTTCTTCACCGGCACAATGGGGCAATAGCCCAAAAGTCCGCCGTACTCCACCACATCTCCTACCTTCTTGCCGGGCACAGGGATGACACGCACAGCCGTGGTCTTGTTGTTAATCATGCCTATGGCTGCCTCATCGGCAATAATGCCGGAAATGGTGGCTGCGGAAGTATCTCCCTCCACCGCAATCATATCCAGGCCTACGGAGCAGACGCAGGTCATGGCTTCCAGCTTCTCAATGGAAAGGCTGCCCTTCTGCACGGCAGCAATCATGCCCTCGTCCTCGCTGACGGGGATAAAGGCACCTGACAGGCCGCCCACATGGGAGCTGGCCATGAGGCCGCCCTTCTTCACTGCATCGTTGAGCATAGCCAGGGCTGCCGTAGTGCCCGGGGCACCGCAGGCATCCAGGCCCATTTCCTCCAGAATACGGGCCACACTGTCGCCCACTGCCGGAGTCGGAGCCAGAGACAGGTCAATGATGCCAAAGGGCACACCCAAACGCCTGGAGGCCTCCCGGGCCACCAGCTGACCAACCCGGGTAATCTTGAAAGCCGTCTTCTTGATTGTCTCAGCAATCTCCGTGCAGTCTGCGCCTTTGAGGTCCTCCAGGGCATGCTTCACCACGCCGGGGCCGCTGACACCTACGTTGATGACCCTGTCACCCTCTGACACACCGTGGAAGGCGCCGGCCATAAAGGGATTGTCCCCGGGAGCGTTGCAGAAAATCACCAGCTTGGCGCAGCCCAGGGCCTGGGTGTCACGAGTCAGCTCGGCGGTGCGCTTCACCACCTCGCCCATTTCCCGGACGCAGTCCATATTGATACCCGCCTTGGTGGAGCCAAGGTTTACAGAGGAGCAAACAATATCCGTGGTGGCCAGGGCCTGGGGAATGCTTTCAATAAGCACCCTGTCACCATGAGTATAACCCTTTTCCACCAGAGCAGAGAAGCCGCCTATAAAGTTTACGCCCACAGCCTTGCCTGCCCTGTCCATGGCCTCTGCCACAGGCACGAAGCTGTCCGTCTTGCAGGCATCTGCCGCAATGGCGATAGGCGTCACGGAAATACGCTTGTGGATAATGGGAATGCCATACTCCGCCTCGATATCCTCACCGGTCTTCACCAAAAACTCTGCGGACTTGGTAATCTTGTCGTAGACGTTCTGGCAGAACTTCTCCAAGTTGGGATGAGCGCAGTCCCTAAGGGAAATGCCCATGGTAATGGTGCGCACATCCAGCTTGTTCTCAGTAATCATGCGGTTTGTTTCTAAAATATTATCTATAGTGATCAATGACTTTGGACCTCCCTAAATCAATCAGACGTTGTGCATAACATTGAAAATGTCCTGATGCTGGGCCTTGATGTCCAAGCCCATCTCCTCGCCTTTCTCCTTCAGCACCTTCTGCAGCTCCGTAAGGCCCATGCGGGCATCGTCGCCCATTTCGGCTCTCATGACCATGTTGAAGTAGCCGTCCATGATGTTCTGGTTAATATTAAGGATATTGACATTGTTCTCTGCCAAAATCTGGCTGACCATAGCGATAATGCCCACACGATCCTTGCCTACAATTGTAACTACCAGTTTCATTTACACATCTCTCCCCATAGATAATAAAACCTAATCGCCAATGTAAACATATAGCAATGCAGTTAAACAAATTTTCATGTTTAACATTATAGCAAGGCTGGGTATAAAAACCAATAGTCTGCAAGCAATTCTGTTTGGTTATAATATGGGAAAACTATCACATTCTTGTTGACAAAGAACAAATTAGTACCTATACTATACCTGTGATGTAAATTTAAGAAAAATCGCTACAATACCTTATTTCATGCGGTGTTTCCCTATGTGAAAAAGTCTTTTTTCTTCAATTTTCGTCAGTAACATCTATAATTACCATTTATAGATATATAGTATAAGGAGAGTGTTATTTATGGCAAAGAATCCGGTCAAAATCACAGAAACGGTTCTCCGCGACGGCCATCAGTCTTTGGTGGCCACC
This sequence comes from uncultured Selenomonas sp., assembly GCA_905234515.1. Classification (GTDB taxonomy): domain Bacteria; phylum Bacillota; class Negativicutes; order Selenomonadales; family Selenomonadaceae; genus Selenomonas_B. The sequence continues at coordinate 3,463 of CAJOIN010000176.1, read as the reverse complement.
CGTATGCGTATCGGAGACATGCTTCCCCAGCTCGAGGCACTGGACAAAATTGGCTACAACGCCCTGGAAGCTTGGGGCGGCGCCACTTTCGATACCTGCCTCCGCTTCTTGGATGAAGACCCTTGGGAGCGTCTTGACACCCTGAAGGCCAACCTCAAGACTCCTATCCAGATGCTCCTGCGCGGCCAGAATCTTCTCGGCTATAACCACTACTCCAACGACGTGGTGGAGAAGTTCGTCCAGGCTGCTTCCCGCCACGGTATCGGCGTTTTCCGTATCTTTGACGCTCTCAATGATGTCCGCAACCTAAAGGTAGCCATCAAGGCTGCTCTTGCCTGCCCGGAGAAGCCCCATGTCCAGGGCTGCCTGGTATACACCATCAGCCCCGTCCACACCAACGAGAAATTCGTGGAGCTGGCCAAAGAGCTGGAGGAAATGGGCTGCCATTCCGTCTGTATCAAGGATATGTCCGGTCTTTTGAAGCCTTATGTGGCTGAAGACCTGGTGAAGAAGCTAAAGGAAGCTCTCTCCATTCCTGTTGAGCTCCATACCCACTGCACGTCCGGTTTCGGCCATGCCACTTATCTGAAGGCCATCGAGGCAGGCGTTGATATCATCGACTGCGCCCTGGCTCCCTTCTCCAGCGATACTTCCCAGCCCTGCACCGAGACCATGGTCGCAGCTTTGGAAGGAACTGACCGTGACACCGGCCTTGACCGTCAGGCTATGACGCCTATCTCCCAGCACTTCCTGGCTGTGAAGAAGCGCATCATCGACGAGTTCAAGCTCAAGGGCTATTTCGATATCAACCCCAACGTGCTGGATTTCCAGATTCCTGGCGGCATGCTCTCCAACCTTGCTAACCAGCTAAAGGAAGCAGGCATGGAAGACAAATATCAGGATTTGCTGGACGAGATGCCCCGTGTCCGCAAGGACCTCGGCTATCCGCCCCTCGTCACCCCGTCCTCCCAGATTGTGGGCACCATGGCCACCTTCAATGTCATGAGCGGCGAGCGCTACAAGATGGTACCGAAGGAATTCAAGGATTTGGCCCGCGGCAAGTTCGGCCGTACTCCTGTGGCTATCGACCGCGACTTCCTCACCAAGACCCTGGGCATCCCCGCTGTGGACATCATCGAGGACTGCTCCGTGGAAGATGCCAAGGCTGAGACCTTCGCTGAATTCAAGGCTGAGCTCATCGACAAGGGCTTCCTGAACCCCACCGACGAGGACGTGCTCTCCTATGCACTCTTCCCCCAGGTGGCAGAGGAATTCTTCCAGGCTCACTATCAGAAAGTCACCGCTTACAAGCGCTAATATCATACGCGAAGCAAGAAAGCCGCCGGAGAAAAATCCGGCGGCTTTCTTGTATTTATTTCATTGGGAGCCAGATTCAACAACAGCTCAAATAGTTCGTTCTGAGTAAGGGTAAAGGGTAAGTTCAATCTCTGCCTCCATTTTCCAGCATCTTTCTGACTTCCTTGTCGAAGTCAGAGTCAATCCGCTGATGCTTGTTGAATTCGTTGTATTCCTCGATAGCCTTGGCATCTGCCTCGGCCTTGGATATACTGCCCTTGCTCGTCAGTATCTTGTAGCGACGGAACTCCAGAAAAGCATTGACACTCTCGGCGAACTGCTCCATGGTAAAGGCCTGCTCGTTTTCGATAAGGTCTTCGATATAATCGAAGTACCCCGTCACAGCCCTCTCCAACTTCCTTATCTGTGCTTCATCCAAGTAGTTCTTAGCAATAGTCACATCAGATTTTAGAATACGCCCATCGGGAGCGTTCTTCCAAGTGTTTAGTCCCATGTGCTCTTTGGTTCTGTCCGCACGATGATAGATGATTTCCGCCGCTGTTTCTCCAGCGATGGCGTAATGAAACTTATTCTGCACACCTGTGCATTCCTATCATAGTCAACGCTGCATTCAGCGAAGATATCCGTTATCTGCTGCCATATACGCCGCTCACTGGCACGGATAGAACGTACCCGCTCCAGGAGCTCACGGAAATAGTCCTTACCAAAGGCCGTTTTGCCCTGCTTTAGTCGGTCATCATCCATCACGAAGCCCTTCAACATATACTCCTTCAGGATTTTGGTGGCCCATATACGGAATTTGGTGGCTCGCTTGGAATTCACACGATAGCCCACGGATATGATAGCATCGAGATTGTAAAAATTAGCCTCTTTATGTTGTGTTTTTCCAGGAACTGCACCATGTTCAGTGGTTATTTCCATTTTGGAAATAACCACTTGCTCCTGTAGCTCACCTTCAGCAAAAATATTCTTCAGATGCTTGCTGATAGCAGGCACCTGCACCGCAAACAGTTCTGCCATAGCTTTCTGTGTAAGCCAGATGTCGTCATCCCTGATAACTGCATTGACGGATATCTGCTCCTCTTCAGCTTGATACAGCAGAAACTGCATTTCTTTGTCTGCCATTAACGATATACCTCCAACATGTAATTCCCAAAGCTATAACCTGCCTTCACAGCCTCCACATTATCAAATGACAGCTCCAGACCCACAGTCTCCCCACCATTTTCCAGGGGAGCAATAAGAGCTGTCCGCATTGCTGACAACAGGCAGGTCTTTCCGCTACCATTATGCTCGGTTACAATGAGGTTTCTGGCTTCCCCATCCAACAAATCAATGACTGTATCCTTTATGCCGCCTAATTCGTTTATCCTTATTCCGGTTACAAACATGCCATCCATCACCAAAACTTTCTGCCTTCCCCAAAATACGAGACAGTGTCTCGTATTTTGCCCCCCACACTTCACTTCCTCTAGCGGCCCACCAACATCCCTTCTCTAAGAAAATTCCGCAGACACTGTCTGGAAAATTATAAACCATCATCTTTTCCCTATTGCTGCTGCCGCATCTCCCGATATACAACCCCAGCCAATGCGTGCATAATGGCCTCATACTTGCTCTTATCCTCGAAGATGGACTGGTAGCTTTCCTGTTGCTCAATGTAGCTGTCAGTAGCAGCGATGCCAAAAGCCTTTGGAAAAAAGCTCTCGGCGAATATACGCGGCTCTGCTGTACGGGCCGAAGCGGTAAGCCCTTCATCCTTCATTAGCTTATCATGAAGGGCTTCTATGACCACCTTGTCCCCATCGGTAAACTCGCCCTTGTAACGTTCATTGATACGTTTCAATATCTCGTCCAACGTATTACGGGCTTGTTTTCCGCCAGCCCCCTTCTGAGACGCAGGTTCGTAGGGAACATTTTTCGGTTCCAACACAATAGCTCCGGCGAAGGTCTTCTTCAGCTTGTAGTATTCCAGCTTCAGCTTCCCATCAAGGTCAATAGGCTCCTTCACCTCAGCAGGCAGCAACTTCAACAAATAGTGCAGGAACAGGTATTCCTCCTGCATATCCCTGTCGAACATGCGAACAATCTGGGTAATATAGCCATACCAACGGGTAAAGCTGCGAACAAGGCGACGGAACTGGTA
>CAJOIN010000175.1 GCA_905234515.1 uncultured Selenomonas sp. | reverse complement strand
GATAGGGCAGCAGGAGGCAGTGCAGGCTGTGTCCCGGGCCGTCCGCAGGGCACGGGCAGGCCTCAAGGACCCCAGACGGCCCATTGGTTCCTTCCTGTTCCTGGGACCTACGGGCGTGGGCAAGACGGAGCTGGCCAAGGCTTTGGCAGACACTCTGTTCGGCAGTGAGGACGCCATAATCCGCTTTGATATGTCCGAGTATATGGAGAAGCACACTGTATCCCGCATGGTGGGAGCGCCTCCGGGCTATGTGGGATATCAGGAAGGGGGCAGGCTCACCGATGCGGTGCGCAGGAGGCCCTATTCCATTATCCTGTTGGATGAGATAGAAAAGGCCCATCCTGATGTGTTTAACATTTTGCTACAGGTGCTGGATGACGGCAGGCTTACGGATGGGCAGGGCCGCACGGTGGATTTCCGCCATACGGTCATCATTATGACCTCCAATGCGGGGGCGGGCTTCCTCAAGAAAGCCGTCCCTGCCATGGGCTTTGCTGTTGGGGCAGAGCGTACGGCCAGTGAACAGGAGCTGGCCAAGAAGCGTGTCATGGGTGAGGTGCGCCGCATCTTCAAGCCGGAGTTCCTGAATCGCGTAGACGAGATGCTGGTGTTTCATCCCCTGGGGCAGGCAGAGCTGGGCCGCATTGTGGATATTTTGTTGCGTGATGTGCGCAGCCGCCTGCTGGAGCAGGGCATCCATCTGGAGGTCACGCCTACGGCCAAGCTGCGGCTGATAGAGAAGGGCACGGACGAGAAGTATGGCGCCCGTCCTTTGCGCCGCGCCATTCAGCGCCTGCTGGAAAACGACCTGGCTGAGCATTTGCTGGCTGGAGAGTTTAAGGACGGGGATACCATCAGTGTCCGCAAGGGCAGGCAGGAGGACAAGCTGGAGTTTGTCAAAAAGGCGCGTTCCTTGAGGAATGTGAAGAAAGGTGAGGCGCTGCATGCGAAATAAGCTGGCACCCGGCGGCCCGTTGGCAGGGCTGGGGAATTTTCTCCTCAATCTTTGCTGGGCTGTGGTCTGGCTGGGGCGCTGGACTATACGTATTATCAGGCGTGTCATAAAGTAAGCATTTTTTCCTTTTCATGGCCATTTTGCTACTGGCAAAATCCCGTCAACGGCTGTATAATAAGGGAACAATATCAAAGCCGCTTCCAGGGCTTCGATGGAAGCGGCTTTTGTGGTGCGGAGGAATATCATGCCGAAGAAGAAAAAGACCGTATATGTCTGTCAGCAGTGTGGCTATGATACTCTGAAATGGGTGGGGAAATGTCCCGGCTGCGGTGCCTGGAACACCCTGGTGGAGGAGATAGTGACCCCGGAGGCNTTTCAGATGCTGCGCCCCCCAAGCCCATCGGCGAAGTGGAGTTGGAGGATATGCCCCGTTTTAGCACTGGCTCAGGGGAGCTGGACAGGGTGCTGGGAGGCGGCGTGATTCCCGGGTCCATGGTGCTTATTGTAGGTGACCCCGGGGTGGGCAAGTCCAGCCTGACCCTGAGGGTCTGCGCCGAGATTGCCCGGGCGGGGCGAAAGGTGCTCTATGTGACAGGAGAGGAGAGCACCCGCCAGGTGCGCATGAGGGCAGACCGTCTGGGGGCTTTGGCTGACAATCTGCTGGTGGTCAGTGAGACTAACCTTGCCACCATAGAGACTCATGCCCTTAATGTCCAGCCTGACTTGCTGGTGATTGACTCTATCCAAACTGTTTTCAAGCCGGAGATACAGAGCGCCCCCGGCAGCGTGTCCCAGGTGCGGGAATGCGCGGTGGACCTGCTGCGCATCTCCAAGACCCAGGGCCTGGCGTCCTTTATCATTGGCCATGTGACCAAGGAGGGCAATCTGGCAGGCCCCCGGGTACTGGAGCATATAGTTGATACGGTGCTCTTCTTTGAGGGGGAGCGCAACGCAGAATACAGGGTGCTCAGGGCAGTGAAAAACCGCTTTGGCAGCACCAATGAGCTGGGGCTCTTTGAAATGAGGGAAGTCGGCCTGGTGGATGTGCCGGACGCTTCCAAGCTTTTCCTGTCAGACAGGGAGCAGGATACGGGGACGGTGATTATTCCCACAGTGGAGGGGACAAGGCCTCTGCTGGTGGAGGTGCAGGCCCTGGTGGCCCCCACTCCCTACGTGCCCCCGAGACGTACCGCGGATTCTGTGGACATAAAGCGCATCCAGCTTTTGCTGGCAGTGCTGGAAAAACGGGTGCATCTTTCCATAGGCGCTTGTGACGTATATGTGAAGGTAGCAGGGGGTATCCGCATTGATGAGCCCGCAGCAGATTTGGGCCTCTGTGTGGCCATGGCTTCCAGTTTTGCCAACCGCCTGACACGCCCCAAAACCATTGTTTTTGGCGAGGTGGGCCTTTCCGGCGAGGTAAGGGCTGTGAGCCAGGCAGAGAGCCGTGTGGCCGAGGCCAAACGGCTGGGCTTTAAGTCCGTGGTGCTGCCCCTGAAGAATTTCCGGCAGCTTTCCGGGGAGATAAAAGGCATAGAGCTTTTCGGGGCCGAAACCGTCAGCGAGGCTTTGAAGCTGGCTATGCCAAGGTAATACATGCAGTGAAATAGGTAAGAAAGGTGGCACTTCCGCAAATGCGGATTATCAAGCAAATCATCGCCGTGGCCATGTGCCTGCTTTTGCAGTGTCCTGTAAAGGTTCAGGCGGCAGACGGGGAGCCGGTCATCAGTGCAGATGCAGCTATTCTCATTGAGGCATCCACGGGGCGGGTCATCTGGGAGAAAAACGCAGATGAACGGCGCTATCCTGCCAGTATGACCAAGATGATGACAGGTGTTTTGGCTCTGGAAAATCTCAGCGGCAGCACAGATGTGCTGATTTCCAGGGCAGCGGCGGAGACAGAATCCGTGCCCATGGGGCTTAATGCTGGGGAACTGATGCCGGCAGAGGAGGTCCTGAACGGGATGCTCATGCTGTCAGATAATGGCGCGGCGGTAGCCCTGGCAGAGCATATTGGCGGCTCGTTGGAATCCTTTGCCGAAATGATGAATGCCAAAGCCAAGAAGCTGGGCATGGAAAATACTCATTTTGTTAATCCCAACGGCCTTACGCATCCTGACCATTATTCCACGGCCAGGGACATGGCCAAGCTTGCCAGGTATGCTATGCAGAACGAGAAGTTCAGGGAGATTGTCATTCAGGAGAAACGTCCCCTGCGCTGGAGCCTGCCCAAGAACAGGATGATGATGGCAGAGAATACCAACGAGCTTTTGGGGAAATATGAAGGCATAACGGGCATCAAGACCGGCTGGACCGAGGCGGCGGGTGGCTGCCTTGCCGCCTCAGCCAAGCGGGGTGGCATGGAGATTATAGCCATCGTCATGCATTCGACAACGCCGAAGGACCGCTTTGCCGATGCCAGGAAGCTGCTGGACTATGGCTTTGAGCACACCCGCCTGGTGCGGGGCGTCAACAAGGAACGCTTTGAACGCACCTCCTGGGTAAAGAATGGCAGGGAAGCCAAGGTGGGACTGCATCTGGCTGAGGAGATTGACTTTCCCCTGATTGACCAGGAGGAAAAGAAGAATTATCGTGTAGTTTATGAGATTGAACCCATTCTGACTGCTCCCGTGAAAAAGGGGCAGAAGGCAGGGAAGGCCAAGCTCCTGTATAAAGGTGAGCAGGTGGGGGAGGTAGACATACTGGCAGACAAAAATGTGGGCCAGGGGTCTGACATTCTCTCCTGGCTGGTAGGGGTATTTGAACCAATAATTAGGCGTATAGGCTGATGGCCAAGGGCGGCTGCTTCCAGGAGAGGAGGCAGCCGCCCTTTGCGCTATGGACAGTATCGTATAAACTAGGTATAATAGCTATATAATTATTGTATAGATTCGTCTGACCAATCAAAGGAGGTTTTGCATTTTATGGAATTACTTAACAGTGCAGTTGACAGTATCAATACCCTGCTGTGGTCTTATGTGCTGATTGTGGTGCTGGTGGGCTGCGGTCTTTACTTCACCCTTAGCACTGGCCTGGTGCAGCTTAGGATGCTGCCGGAGATGTTCCGCCTCTTGACGGAGGGCATCGGCAAGAAGACCGAGGGGAAGGCCATCAGCTCCTTCCAGGCTTTCTGCGTCAGCACCGCATCCCGGGTGGGCGTGGGCAATATTGCCGGCGTGGCCATTGCCATTGTCACCGGCGGCCCTGGCGCCGTGTTTTGGATGTGGGTTATTGCGTTTATAGGTTGCGCCACGGGTTTTGTGGAAAGTACCTTGGCGCAGATTTATAAGCTGCCCCGTGGTGAAGGCAAGTTCCACGGCGGCCCCGCCTATTATATCCAGAATGCGCTGGGCCAGAGCGGCGTGGCCAAACTCTTTGCCGTGCTTATTTCCATCACCTTCGGCCTTATTTACAATTCCGTGCAGGCTAATACCATTGCCCTGTCTGCCGTGACTGCTTTCGGTATTCCACCCTATGTCACAGCTATTTTCCTGTGCGTGCTGACGTCTCTGGTTATCTTCGGCGGTATGACCCGCATTGCCAAGTGTGCCGAGTTCCTGGTGCCCATTATGGCAGGCGTTTATATCCTCATTGCCATCGCTATTACCCTGTTCAACATCGACAAGGTACCCGGCATGTTCGCCCTCATTCTTCATGATGCGTTCTCTCCTCAGGCGGCAGTGGGCGGCGGTATCGGCACGGCAGTGCTGACTGGTATCAAGCGGGGGCTCTTTTCCAATGAGGCCGGTGAAGGCTCCGTGCCAAATGCTGCTGCCACCGCTGATGTCACTCACCCTGTGAAGCAGGGTCTTGTGCAGTCCTTTGGTGTCTATGTGGACACCTGGCTGGTGTGCTCTGCCACGGCCTTTATCGTGTTGCTTACCGGCCAGTACCAGGTGGGCGGCGAGCTTACGGGCATTGCCCTGGCTCAGGCCAGCCTGGCCAGCATTTTCGGCAGCATGGCTCCCATTGCCGTTTCCCTGATGATTCTGATGTTTGCCTTCAGCTCCATTGTGGGCAACTATTACTACGGGGAAATCAACATTGCCTTCTTCGAGGGCAAGGGCAAGACCGGCCTGCAGGTTTTCCGCGTCTGCGTGGTGCTTATGGTGCTCTTCGGCTGCCTGGCAGAACTGAACCTGGTGTGGAACCTGGCTGACCTCTTCATGGGCCTCCTGTGCCTCACCAACCTCTACGCGGTAATCCGCCTGGCCAAGTATGCCCGCATTGCTTTGGACAGCTATATTGACCAGAAGAACCAGGGCAAGGAGCCTGTCTTCGACCCGGCTATTCTGGGCAATGAAGAGGGTATTCATGCCTGGGGCATCAAGAATCCTGTGGACCACAAGTAAAGAAATAGCATAAATGCAAGGGGCTGTTGCATGAGTGAAAAATCACTTATGCACAGCCCCTTGGCTTTTTCCAGTTGAGAATATCTTATTTTTAGAGCAAAATATAGGAATTTTGA
>CAJOIN010000174.1 GCA_905234515.1 uncultured Selenomonas sp. | reverse complement strand
TATTTTGTCCTGCATGTATCTTCGTGCGCTGGTTGTACAAGGGCGACAGGAATGTGCCTGAATATGCTCGGAATAGAGTATGAGCATGTAAATTCCAATCAGTATAAGCATCAGTGGTGCAGGATTAAGATTGGCAGCGAGTTTTGGATATGTGATGCATTTGGGCATTATTCTGGCCCAGAACCTGCTCCTTATGATCATCCTACTTTTCCTCAATATGAAGGTAACGGTCGAAATGGGAATGTGAGAACGGTATATATACCAATGGAGGTTAAGGCAGATATAGGGAGTGCGGCTTCTGTGAAACGAAAATAATGTTAGACTTCTCCGTAGAATTGGGTATCATAAGCCAATTCTACGGAGAAAGAGTGAAGTAATGGAAGAAAGATAACAATTATGGTTTCTGTCGCATCGACAGGCACAAGCTTAAAATCGTCGGACATATCAAAATTCGCCTCCCGATTACATTCTCTATCACAGACCCCTTTGGTATTCAAGTCTGCATAATTAGGAAGGCTTATCAGCCCTCGAAAATAGTTGACTTAATCAATACCGGTTCATCTCTATGAAGTCGGGGTCTAACTCTGCATAACCAATTATGCAGGGTTAGATACCAAACGTTACCAATAAACGTAAGCGGTAAACCATCTGGTGTAGCACGTAAATGAAAAAAGCATGACCGTTCATGGCCATGCTTTTTTACTTACAGTTTTTCTGAACTTCTTCATTCCAAGGAAGCAACTCATCCAACTCGTCAGGATGGATTTTGAAATTCATGTTGGGCATCCGTTCAAACAAATAGACCAGATATTTAAAAGGATCTATGTCATTGGCTTTGCAGGTTTCAACCACGCTGTAGACGGCAGCACTGGCTGCGGCGCCTTTCGGCGAGGCCGAAAACAGCCAATTTTTACGTCCTATGGTGAAGCTTCTTATGGCACGTTCGCATATATTGTTGGACAAGGCTGCATTGCCGTCGTTCAGGTATACGCTCAGGCCTTCCTTATGGTTGAGGGAATAATTCACGGCTTTGCCAAGTGCAGATTTCGGAAGCGTGCCAGGCTGGGCCTTTTCAAGCCATGCGAAAAAAGCCTCCAGCTTGTCTTTTTCAAGCCGTAGACGTTCCTGCTGCCGTTCTTCGGGCGTTTTGTCTGCCAAAGTTTTATCCAGGGCAAACAGCTCGTTTATTCTCTTGATGGCCTGGCCGCTGATGGAAGCGTCTGCCTCTTCCTGTTTCAGGCCGGGGGGCAGGGCTTCCACAAAGTACCTGCGGGCATGGGCCCAGCAGAGTGCATGGGCACGGCAGGAAGCCTGCTCATAGCCGGCATACCCATCTGTTAGGAGAGCCCCCTTGTAATCCTTCAGGAATTCCCCTGCAAAGCTGCCGCTCCTTCCGGGCTGGTACTTGTAAATCCGGATCTGATGACCGTCCTGCTCATACTCTCCGTTGGTGAAAACCCACATGTAGGACTTTGTTTTGTTCTTGCGGCCCTTTTCACCAAGCACCTGAACCGGCGTCTCATCAGCATGTATGATTGGCTGAAGGAGCAGCATCTTATGCATATGGTCTACTAATGGCATAAGCCAATCCTGCGCAGACCGTATGACCCAGTTGGCTAAAGTGGCCCTGGGAAGTGCAATGCCGATGGCTTTCCACTCTTTTTCCTGTCGGTAAAGGGGCATGGCAAACTGGTACTTCTGCGTGATGACATGTGCAACGCTGGAAGGAGAGGCAATGGATTTTGCCAGCACCGGCTGGGGCATTGCTGGCTTTTCGATGGAAAAGTGCTCCTGTTTGCGGCACTCCAGGCACTGAAAAGATTCACGGTAGAAGTCGATGATCTTTACCGTGGCTGGGATGAACTGCACTTCTGTACGGATTTTCTCACGGCCCATGGAAACAAGCTTGGTGCCACAGCGCTTGCAGATGCGCTCATCCTCCGGCAGGGTGATGAGACGCTCCTCATGGGGAAAATCCTTCAGGATCTCTTCCAAACGGCCTTTCGTTTTCTTGCGGCGCTTATGTGCAGGCACTTCAATGACCGGCTCGGGAGCACTTGCCTTTGCCTCGACCTCTGCTTCATCGAAAAGGTTGATCTCGATATCCTCACCCATGACCCGCTTCGTTTTCTCGGTACGGGAGCCAAAAGCCAGCTTCTTCAAATGGGCAATCTGTTCCTTGAGATAGCTGACCTCATTAGAGAGATTTTCCTTTTCAAGGACAAGGGCATCTATGCGGTTTTGCATCTCCTGCTCGCGTATGTCTGTCATGGAAAACCTCCTATCTGTATGCTTCAATTATACCACAAAAAAGCCCGCAAAGCCAGGAATGGCGCGGGCTGAAGATGGATGGTGCTTTAGTTTTTACGAGTTAGAAGCTATGGGCAGGATGAACTTTTTGAACGGCTCTTGGCTGTGATATGGACAGCCCCTCCGTAAGCCAGCGAAGCTGCTGGGCAGATATTTCCAGCAGATCCTCCGGCTTGTCCGGCCACTGGTAATGTCCGTTTTCCAGACGCTTGTACAAAAGCAGGAAGCCAGTCTCATCCCAGAGCAGGCCCTTTATGCGGTCCTTTCGCCGTCCACAGAAAAGGAACAGGGCAGGCTGATGCGGATCCAGCTGGAAGCGTGACTGCACCACAGCTGCCAAACCGTCTATTGATTTGCGCATGTCTGTATGGCCACAGGCCAGATAAACATGGTCAGCAGTGAGTTCGCGGATTAGCATTCATGAACACATCCTTGACGCAGCCAAGAGTTTGCATGAGCAGAGCCTGTGAAGTCTGCTCTGTGACTTCCAGCACGACCGGCCCATAAGAAAGTTTTAATGAAGCAGGCTCTTTCCTGACAGGAACTGACGCAGTTACAGTAGTTGCAGACAAGACTGCGAATTGTGTTTCATCTGCTGTCTCTGCCTTCAACTGCGGCATGCCTTCCACGATCTCCTCACGGATTTTGCGGAGCCAGTAGTAGAACGCGTTGTATTTGATGTCCTGCTGGCGGCAATATTCCCTGGCCTTGAGGCCGCTCTGCTGCTGGGCCAGGATAACCTGTTTCCAGTAATCCATGGACTGCCGATGCTTGATTTGTTGAATTTGAGTCAAAACAAAGACCTCCCAATGAGATAAATGGCTAAAATGACTTTTTCAGCTTTTTCATGTGAGTGATTTTAGTCAATTATCTCATATGGGAGGCACAGTTTAAATACACCTTATTATTTACCGCTTACAGTGATCTGCAGCAGATGTATAAAAGTTGACAAAATAATTCAAAAACAGTATAATGTAACTGAAATAAGGTTACGTTTAAGAATGAAGGGGTACGTCTTGAGCAAATTGGATAAAGCTATCCAGCGCTTAAAAACAAAGCCTAAAGACTATACTTATAGTGAAGCCAGGCAGCTCCTGGGGCAACTTGGATTCAATGAATACAACAAAGGTGGGCGCGGCGTTTGGGGACAATATCCGTCGGCGATGATTGTGAAAGTAGCTGAAACAATGGCACTAAAGCGCGCTTTTAGTATTTCAGGACTTGTAACTGAAGAAGAAATAGGCGATGGCGACGTAGTCAAAGAAAGCACGGAACAAAAAGAGACAGAGCTTAGACGCAAAGAAGCTATCAGGAATTTATGGAATGGGTATTTTAAAATTTGCGGAAACGATGCGAGGCTTGTCATGGGCGAGATCACGGGCAAGAATAGCAGCTCGGAATATACTGATGAGGATATTTCAAAATTAGCTATTCGTCTTGATGAGATAATAGCACAACAATCAAGCGAAAATTCAGGGAACGCAGCGATTGATGTTGAAGAAGTAAACACGGAGGAAGCGTCTAATGAGGAATAATTACAAATATTTCCGCCATCGAAAATGCGAGTATTATCCGTGCCATTCGGATATAACAAAAAAAGACGTACCTTTCAATTGCCTTTTTTGTTTTTGTCCGCTATATAATTTGAATGATTGTGGCGGTAATTTTCAGATGTTACCAAACGGCATAAAAGACTGTTCCCGCTGTCTTTATCCGCATAATCCCGATCATTACGACGAAATTTGCAGGAGACTTGCAAATGCCAAAGGCTAAATCACTTGACCGACTTGAACTAACGCGGCAGAAAATGC
>CAJOIN010000173.1 GCA_905234515.1 uncultured Selenomonas sp. | reverse complement strand
CCCCCGCCCCCACACCGCCCAAGGCAGGGAAGCCCCATACGCCATACATGAACAAATAGTTCAGGCAAATATTTAAGGGTACAGTAACCAGGGTAATCAGCATGGTAAGCCTGGTCATGCCATGGGCGTCAATGAAATTTCTCAGCACCGCTGCCAAAAACACGGGCACAATGCCGAAGGAAACCGCCACCAGATACCCTTCCATAACCTGAGCCACCTTAGGCTCCAAGGCCATCATCTGAATGATGCCAGGCACCAACAGATAACCCAGGCTGATGAATATAAAAGACAGCAATAGTGACCAATAAAAAGCCTGCCTGATTATGTTGGGGATTTTCCTCACCTTGTCCGCCCCATACAGTTGGGAGATGGTGGGGGTAAGCCCTGAAACAATCCCCAGCAGTGCCACAAAAGGGGGATAGAAAAGGTTCACCCCCGCTGCCACACCTGCTAGATCCTGCTCGCTGACCTGGCCCGCCATGACGGTATTGAAAAACCCCGTAGAAACAATGGCCAGTTGGGTCACGCAGATTGGCACCAGCACCATAAAAAGCTGCCGAAGCTTCTGCCACTTGCTATAAGTCCTTTTCATACACTCTCCTGGATTAAAGATATTCGTTATTCATGGTGCTGCACACCAAGACTGACAAAGGAAAAACATACATCCGGCAGGAAACATATCGCCCCCGCCTACATGCCATCAAATAGTCATAAACAGTATACTACCTATAAGGACTTTGCCTGTCAAGGCAACAAGTCCTTTATTACACCACCATCTTCATTGGAATAAATCATGCAAAAACAGGCACCCTGTCTGCCAGAGTGCCCTAAGCATTTCAAATAAAAGTTGTCCTCACTTTTCCTGGAAAACAATAGTCCCTTCCAAAAATCCCAGGTTGCTGGACTCATGGAAGTTGTAAGTCTTGGGAGTGTAACCAGGCTCCGCATCCTCAGTCAGATACCAGATATGGCTCCCATTTGGTTCCCATTGAACAGTATAGGGGACCAGCTTCTTCCCCTGTGGCAGTTCGATAGTGGTTGTGCCGCCAATTTTCTTGGTGATATACTGGGACCCCACAAAAACATATAGAACTCCTGCCAGTGCCAGTACCAGCACCACGATCAGACCAATCATGGCTTTTGTTGTACCTTTCATATTGTGACCTCCTCTTCCCTTCTGCTTATTTTTAGCCTTATTTTAGTTCTATGTCTATAGCCCTGTTTCCTGCTTGATATTTCAGCTTGCTTTTCCTTACCGCAAATAGAGGAATTATTTGCACAATATGGTATACTATGATTAGCGATAAACGAAAGGCGGTGCATTCATGGCAGGCAAGAAATTATTCGGAATTATCTATATGTCCACCACCCGGCTGGAGCTCATGATTGTGAACCTCAAAACCCACGAGCTCATCGAGCGGGTTTCTTCTGCCAACTTCGTGCAGACGGCGGACAAGTCCAAGATCTATCAGCACGAAATGGGCAAAATCATCTTTTCTCTCTCGGGATTCCTGCAGCTCATGGCTGATTATGGGGTAAAAGCCTACAAATTCTGGGCCAGCCAGCAGCTCATCGACAACGTGACGGCCCGTTATCTCTCCGAGCAGATACTCTTGCGCTCCGGTGTCAAAGTAAACTGGCTGAACACCAGCCAGATCAACTACTTCCGCGCCCTCTCCCTCATGGGGCATACCAAAGCCTTCCAAAGCCTTTCGGGACGCACAGCGTACCTCCTCTACATGGGCTCCGCCGCCGTCACCCTCTTCAAGTTCAGCCATCAGAAGTTCCTGCAGGCCTGGAATATCGGGCTGGGATATCTGGAGCTGGACCAGCTGGCCCAGGCACTCAGAAACTCTGCCAATGACCCCAACGAGGTACTGGATGACTATATCTCCAGCAAGCTGGATTATTTGAAATCCGAACTGGCTGGTGGCGAGCCGGATACTGCCCTGGTGCTGCAGGATGTGTCCGCCCTGAACAATCTCTATCTGCCCTTGCACAGCCGCCTGACAGAGCTGCCCTACAGCCTGTTCAGCCAGGAACTGCAGCAGGCGGAGGAAGCCTCCACCCAGTACCTCTGCGAGCACTATCAGGTGGAGGAAAGCCTGGCGGGACGGATACTGCCAGGCTTCCTGATTGCCCGCCGCCTGCTCAGCTACACACAGGCCAGTCAGCTATACCTGACCAGGCTCAATATCATGGACGGGCTGGCCATCCAGACGGGGGCCGACTTCGGCTTCACCCACAAGGACTTCGGCCTCATCACCCAGACCTCAGCGGAAAATATCGCCCGGCTCTATATAAAAGAAAAAGCCCATCGCAATCTGGTGCGGAAATTTGCCCTGCATATCTTTGACCGGCTGAAAAAACTGCACCGGCTGGACAGCCGTGAAAGGCTGCTGCTGGGGGTTGCTGCCACCATCTCGGATATTGGCAACGCCATCAGCCAGCACAACCATTACCATCACAGCGCCTATATCATGGAAGCCAATCCCCTGATAGGCCTGTCTGACCTGGAGAACACCATTGTTTCCGAGATTGCCCGCTACCACAGTTCCGAGTCCCCGGGCTCTGACCAGCTTCACTTCCTGCGCCTGGCCCCGGAGCTGCAGATGATTGTAGCCAAGCTGGTGGCCATCCTGCGGCTGGCAGATGCCCTGGATGACTCTCACCAGCAGAAAATCGGGAAACTCACCGTTTCCCTGAAAAATGATGACCTCACTCTCACCGTATACTCTCCTCAGGATCTCTCCCTGGAGAAGTGGGCCTTCAGCAAAAAAGCCCAGCTCTTCAACGAGCTCTACGGCATCAAGCCCACCCTGAAACAAAGGAGGACCGAAGCATGACCAAGGCAAAGACCAAGACAGATTTCAAGAATACTGCCTACTACACCAACCGTGAGCTCAGCTGGCTGGACTTCAACGACAGGGTGCTGGAGGAAGCCCGGGATGCGGACAATCCCCTGCTGGAAAGGCTGAACTTCCTGGGCATTTCCCAGAGCCTTTATGGTGCGGGTGGCTTCCCTCATCAAGCTGGACGCAGTGAACATCGACTCCCTGGACCTGGCAGGCCTCACCCCCCTTGACCAGATCCGGGAGATAAACATCCGGGAGCATCAGGCAGTGGAAAAACGCTACTCCACCTACAACCGCTCCCTCGTCCCCCAGCTGGCTAAGGAAAACATCCACATCCTGAAGATAGCTGACCTTTCCGAGCATCAGTATGAGTTCCTGCGCCGCTACTACAATGACGAACTGTACCCGGTGCTGACCCCCATGGCGGACGATTCCTCCCGGCCCTTCCCCTTCCTGCAGAACAACTCCCTGAACATCGCCCTGCATCTCACGGACGAGGAAAACGGCGCTTCGGCCTTCGCCACCCTCAGAGTGCCGGAGCTGTTCCCCCGCTTCCTGCGGCTGCCCGACGCGCCCAATGATTTCATCCTTTTGGAAGACATCATCAGGGAATTCTTCACCAGCCTCTTCCACGGCTATCAGGTGGACAATGCCAGCACCTACCGGGTTATCCGTGACATGGATCTTGACGTGGCAGAGCAGGACACCTCGGATTTGCTCAGGGCTGTGCAGACCCAGCTTCGAGAAAGGGAGCACGGCTCAGTCATGCGGCTGGAAGTGGAAAGCAATATGGATGAGGAACTGGCAGACCACCTGATCAAGACCTTGCAGGTGCCGGAATCCATGGTCTACCGCATCAACGGCCCCATCGACCTCACCTTCCTGAAGAAGCTGCCCGGAGCCATAGAAGGCCATGATGACCTTCGCTATCAGCCCTTCTCCAGCTTCCACCGCCTGCAGCTGCAGATGCCCAAGGCCAAAACCAGTCAGGAGCTTTCCGTCCACGGCAATATGTTCGATGCTATCCGCCAGCAGGATTTCCTGCTGCATCATCCCTATGATTCCTTCTCCGCCGTCATCAATTTCCTCCATCAGGCTGCCAATGACGAAAAAGTGCTGGCCATCAAGATGACCCTCTACCGCCTCTCTGCCACCTCCCCCATCATCCAATACCTCAGCAAAGCTGCCCAGCACGGCAAGCAGGTGACAGTGCTCATGGAGGTGAAGGCCCGCTTTGACGAGCAGAACAACGTGCGCTGGGCCAAGCAGCTGGAAAAAGCAGGCTGCCATGTCATCTACGGACTGGTGGGGCTCAAGACCCACTCCAAGATTGCCCTGGTTATCCGCCGGGACGATGACGGCATCCGCCGCTACCTGCATTTGGGCACAGGCAATTACAATGATGTCACAGCCCACTTCTACACGGACTTCGGCCTCCTGACCTGCGATCGGGCCATGGGCGTGGATGCCACCAACCTCTTCAACATGCTCTCGGGCTACTCCCGCCCCCCCTACTTCCACAAACTTCATATTTCCCCGGGGGGCATCAGAAGCTTCATCTGCCAAAAGATCGATAGGGAAATGGAAGCTGCTAAAAATGGCCGTCCCGCCAAAATACGCATGAAGATGAATTCCCTTTCAGACCAGGACATCATCGCCAGGCTTTACAAGGCCTCAGCCGCAGGCGTGGAGATACAGCTCATCGTCAGGGGCATCTGCTGCCTGCGCACGGATATCCCCGGGGTCAGCGACCATATCGAGGTCCACTCCATTGTAGGAAGATTCCTGGAACACAGCCGCATCTACTATTTCTACAACGAGGGGCTGGAGGATATTTACCTCTCCTCCGCTGACATGATGACCCGCAATCTGAACCGCCGGGTGGAGCTGCTCTTCCCCGTGCAGCAGGATGATTTGCGTGAGCGGCTCTACAAGATATTCGACGATATGTGGGCTGACAATATCAAGGGCAGGGTGCTCCGGGATGATACCTTCGTCCGCCAGGATCGCCGGGGACAGCAGCCCTTCAACTCCCAGGCCCAGTTCATCGACCAGGCAGAACGCCACAGCGCCAAATTGCGAAAGCTGGAAGAAGATGCCAGACAGCAGCCGGAAGTGTTTCAGCCACTTACGGGACACCATGAGGAGTAACAATACAAAAGCTGTGCACGGAATGATGAAAATTCCGTGCACAGCTTTTTTGCTTGCCAAAAACAGTATGTTATTTTTCCCGCAAAGGCCGGATTTTCTCAACCAACTCTATGACTGCCTCTTTGGCACTGCGGTTATATTTGAGCTTGCTGACATCTTCATGGGTCTTCTTGTATTCCTCATAATCAGTTACGAGAGCTATCTTGTCCCCTTGCTTGAAGGTGTTCAGGATAGCGATGACATCTTTTTTCTGGGCGCACCACTCCTTGGCGAAGCTGTCAATCTGGGCAGCAATGATTTCCTCGATACGGGTTTCGATGACGGTCATGGCATCTAGTCCCTTGTATTTTATCGGATTCTTCTTCATATCGTTCCAGAAGGAACTGATGACCTCTGCCAGGGCAGGATTCGTTTCCCGCAGCTTCTCTATATGATTATCGATATTCTCATCCTCGATGGGTTCGGCAATCAATACATCCTCATCCGGCATATAGTTCTGAATCAGGGAAAGGATATAGCGGTAATCTATGGTCACGCTGCTGATGTTTTCCAGCTCATAGCCCACATCGATGGTAATGGGAGTTTCATCATCCTTCGGCTTCCTCAGCTCCTCTATGACATTGTGGTACTTGCCGCTGTAATCATTCAGCTCCTGCTTCTCCATGCCGTAATCGGACAGTTCCCTGCCCTCCCATTCCTGGTAGACCTGCAGCTCCCCGCTGAGGCGGTCTACTTTCTGGAAAGCCTTGGCGAATTTCTGCATGGCGCTGACATCATCACGCAGAGCATCAGCCGCCTCCGGCGTGGGGGCGATGCTCCTGAGCTCCGCCAGTGCTGCCTTGAACTCCTTCTCTATTTCGGCAAAGGCAGGGGCGCTGACCTCATTGGTGCCGCCGTGACTGTAGAGCAGCAAGGCTCCATCCACCGCCGTCTGAAATTCTGCCGAACGCTGGAAAATCACAATCAGTCCATAGCGCTTGCTCTTGTCGTAAATCCTGTTGGTGCGGCTGAAAGCCTGTATGATATTCTGGGGCGCCATAGGTGGACGGTCCACAAAGAGAATGGCGCAGGGGGGCGCATCAAAGCCCGTCAGCAGTCGGTCCACCACAATGACAATATCCAGCTGCTCCTTCCTCTGTTTGTAGCGGCCCTTTTTGCGGGCCAGACGGTCATTGAGATTCGTATTGTAGGCTGCCAGAGTGTCCAGCGCAAAGTTCGTGCCGAACATCTCATTGTAATCCCGCAGGGATTCCTTCATGACCTGCTGATTGTCCAGAGATTTCTCCTCGTTCTCCGTCACCGTGTAGGTAATGGCGATTTTAGGGAAATCAACGCACTTCTCCCTGATGGCTGCCGATACCTTTCCCGCAGCGATGAACTCCTTGAACAGCCTGTAGTATTTCTGCGCCACTTCGATGGACGGCACAGTAAGGATAGCCTCGTAGGCTTCCCCCGGAGGCGCATTCAGGCGGAACTTGCCCGCGCACTTGTTGACTATATACTCCACTACCCCCTGCCGGTGCTCGTCCGTATCGTAGATATCCTCACCGGCGTTCTTATAATAAGCCGACAAGACCGACTTCTCCCGCACTTCCATGTCCTGGGCTGATAAAACCTCATAACTGCCCACTCCCAGTTTCTCCCCCACCGTCAGCAGGGTATCTTCGGACAGGGAATCCTTGTAGTCAATCTGGAACCCCAGCACCGCCTTGTTCTGCAGGGCTTCCTTGATGGTGTAGTTGTGCAGGCAGGGCCCGTAAAGGGACTCCGTGGTGCGGGCCAGATCTCCCTTGCGCTGGCGCTTGTTCTCGTCAAAAATAGGCGTACCCGTGAAGCCGTACCAAAGGGAATTGAGGAAGAACTTCTGCAGTTCCCGCTGGGTTTCCGGGGTGACAGTGCGGTGGCACTCATCCACCACAAAGGCAATGCACAGGCCGTGAATCCTTTTGGCTGTGGGAGAATCCTTCTTTTCCTCCCGGCTATAGGTCTTCATGATTTTCTGCAATCACCACCCTGTCCTTGTTTTTCAGCTTCTGCAAAAGGTCATAGGTGTTGTCCGTTTCATCCACATCAATGATGTCATTCTCGGCATAGGCCTTGAAGGAAAGGGAGGTCTGCTGGTCCAGGTCCTTGCGGTCAATGAGGAAGATAGTCTTGTCTATGCCCGGTATCAGAATGAGATTCTTCGCCACTGTATAAGAGGTCAAGGTCTTGCCGGAGCCTGTGGTATGCCATACAAAGCCGGATTCCTGCCGGGCCGAGGCCCGCTTCACCGCCTCGATGGCGTGTACCTGATAGGGCCGCAGGAGAATCAGCTTATGCCGCTCCGCGTCCACCACGCTGTAATGGCCAATCATCTCATGGGCCTGGGGTATGCGCAGCACCTCACGGGCAAATTCCAGATAATTCTCCACCGGCTCATTCTGCTTATTCACCCAGGAGGTCAGGAATTTCTCATTGAGATTAGAGCCGGTATCAGCGGCGATATAGCGGGTGTTGCTGCCATTGGACACCACAAACATCTGCACCAGCCCAAAAAGCCCCCGGAACTTCCCCTCCAGACTGTATTTCTTGATCTGGCGGAAAGCATCCATAAAGGGGTGGTCCTGATTCTTCAGCTCTATGTGAATCATGGGCAGACCGTTGATGAGCAAGGTCACATCAAAGCGCCGCTCCCTGTCTTCCTCGTCCTGCTTGTCGGAGACAAACTGATTGATGACCTCATAGGAAGACCGCCCTCCGGCAATCTCCCTGTTACTCACCGCCATCAGATGTATGGTGCCTTTCGCCGCGTCCTCACGAGCAAGAGGTATCACCGCCTCCCCGTTCTCCCCCGCCAGCCAAAGGGCCGCCTTATAGGGAGACTTCGCCACATCCAGCATATACTGCTGCACCTGATGAAATTCATCATTCGTAAGCAAAACACCATCCAGGACAGCCAGATTATTCTGATTCAGCTTCGCCCGGAAGTTGGCCCAAAGGGAGTCTTCGTCTGCAATATTTGCGGTAAGTCCACTGGGAAACATCCTCCGTCAGCTGATGAATAAGAGCCTTCTCCATAGAGGCTTCACTCTGCGCCATCTGTATGCACCTCGATTTTATCTAAAATTTTTGCGTTTATTTATCGGTAGAGGCTGGCAGCTCCATCAAACACAATTCTTTCCTCAACTCCTCTTCTGTTGGCATATAGGGCAT
Source organism: uncultured Selenomonas sp. (assembly GCA_905234515.1). Taxonomy (GTDB): domain Bacteria; phylum Bacillota; class Negativicutes; order Selenomonadales; family Selenomonadaceae; genus Selenomonas_B. Next base: position 2,920 of record CAJOIN010000173.1, on the reverse strand, counting down.
ATACTTAGAGGCATAGATATGAGTGCTGCTGTCGTTCCCCATGGTGTATTTGACTACGGCTTCATTTTTCTCTGCACAGAGTACAATGCCGATTGGCTCGTTATCGCCTTCATTTTTCATATTGGCCTTGTAGTAGTTCACATACATCTGCATCTGGCCTATGTCCTGATGCTTGACCTTTCCCAGCTTCAAATCAATGAGGACAAAGCATTTCAAGATGTAATTGTAAAACACCAAATCAATATAGAAGTGGTCACCATCTATGTCTATATGCTTTTGCCTTGCCACAAAGGAGAAACCACGCCCCAGCTCCAGCAGGAATTTCTGCAAGTGCTCAATTATTCCCTGTTCTATGTCCCGCTCGTAGAATTCCGGGGATGGCTTCAACTCCAAAAACTCCAGTACATAGGGGTCACGGATAAATTCCTTGTAAGGCACAGGCATTTCCCCAGCAGCCACCTGCGGCAAATTTTCCTGCTCCTGCTGGTTGGCTACTGTCCTCTGATAAGCAAACGTAGTAATCTGCCTTTCAAGCTCACGGGAACTCCAACCCGAAGCTGCACATTCAGCCGTATAATATTCTCTGGCCTTGGTATCTGCTACGCGCATAAGTATACGATAATGCGTCCAGCTCAAATCGCTACGCACTGCGTAGCGATTTGGAAAACACCGATAAAATTGCCTCATATTCTTCAAATTCGCATAAGAATAACCTTTGCCAAACTCTGCCGTCAGCCTCTCCGATACCTGTTGCAAAATCCCCTTGCCATATTCAGCCTGCTTCCCTTCACAAGCTTCATCCAACCTCTGTCCAACTTCCCAATATATATGCACCATGCCGGTATTGACAGCCTTTTGCACCCGCTGCTGGACATTCAGTATACTTTGCCGTATCTCACCGTAAATATTTTGCGAGACTTACTCTAATTCATGGTCTTCACGCTCTGCCATACTTATCTGCCCTCCCCCGCTGCAGAACCAGCTTCACGCTGCGGGAACATATTCTGCAACATATATTTTTTGACTTCTTTAAGATTGTCGCACTTACGCTGGGCATCAGCAGTTTTCTCGATGTCAGACATTTTGCAGTTCCTCCGCATCTTCATCCATCGTTTCCAGCAAAAAACTCACCGGACAAAAGCCATCATCAAATGAAATCATAGCAGAGCGAAGCTTTCTCATCCAGCCATCATAGAAATTCTTTGCCCCGCGTGCCATCCTCATGACAATTGGTGAATTTGCACGAGCCTTTGACCCGTGCCAACCTCCCCTGTCACCACAAAATTTTAAACAAACCTTGATTTGTCCAAAATTTCCTGTATACTATAAGTAACAGGACTCCCCGCACCTCTCAACGATGTGACCCAGGGGAGACATTTTTTTATACAGGGTGATACAAATGACTGATCTAAAACAGCCAACATCCATCGATGAGCAGATTGCCATACTGGAACGGCATGGCTGTATTGTTTCTGATGCCTCCTTAGCCACGGAAGTTCTCTCGACCATAAATTACTATCGTTTCTCTGCATACTTTCTTCCGTTCAAGCAATCCGATGGCACTTACGAAGCTGAAACCACTTTTGAAAAGGTTCGTAAGCTCTACGAATTTGACCGCGAATTCCGCGCTCTGCTTTTCAGCGCCATCGAATGCATCGAGGTTGCTCTCCGTACCCGTCTTTCCTATTTGCACGGCTTGAAGTATGGCTCACTGGGATATCTTGATTCTGCCAACTTCAATTCCCGTCATGATGAAATCAAGTTCCATAGCAATCTGCAGCGAGAAATAACCAGCAATCACAAAGTTCCGTTCGTAAAACATCACTTGGAAAAATACGATGGCCAATTCCCTGTATGGGTAATTTCGGAACTGTTCACATTTGGCATGCTGTCCTACTTCTACAGCGACATGCTGACCCAGGATAAAAAAGAAATTGCTCGTCAATACAACACCAATTACAGAATCTTAGGCAGTTGGCTCCGCTGTTGCACAGATGCTCGCAATATATGCGCCCATTATGGGAGGCTTTACTATCGTGTATTTACAGCATCTCCATCCGGCTTTGACCTGCCAGAAAGCGTCCGGCATCGAGCTTGGGCTGTCATGCTCGTTATCAAAGCACTATATCCTTCTCATGATAAATGGCTAACAGAATTCATACCACGTATGACTTCGCTAATGGAAAAATACAAAGATGACATAAATTTATATCATCTAGCATTCCCCGAAAACTGGAACGAAGAGCTTAACAAGTAACCATCAGACGGCACAAGCCGTCTTTTTTATTGCGCTGGTGAATCATCTCATGGCAGTTGATGCACAGGCTCTGCAGGTTGCTCTCCTCATGGGTGTCGCCCTCTGCCAGGGGCTTGATGCCCCATTATTCCTGCAAAAAAATAGCACGAGAGCCGTAGCCCTTGTGCCAACCCCTACTGTATGCGAATCTCCGTGCCATCCTTGAATGTAACGCTGATATCATCCTTGCCGTAAACGGCCATGTAATCCACCAGAGTTCCCCAAAGTCCCTCATCAAACTCCGTCACAGCCTCCTACCCTTTGAGAGCCAAGGCAAAAACATCCAAGAGTTCTACCTTGGTGCGTTGCTCCTTGATAGCGTTACTAACCTTATCGTATTTGGCCTTGGCGGCATCGTAACGGATAACCAAATCATCGTAGCGTTTTTGGTATTCCGTCTGGTCTTGGGCAATCCGAGCTTTTTCGTCGATGCAGTTCTGCACCATATCGGCCAGCATCTGCATTTCGCCCATAAGCCGCCGACTCTCGACTTCAAGACTTGTTGTGTCGCAAATCCGCTCTCGTACCAGCCGAAGATTTTCGAGCCGGCATCTTTGCCATCCAGTAGCTTACCCATAGCCTCAATAAAGGCTAGCTTGATTTCTTCCTCCACCAAGTGGGGAG
>CAJOIN010000172.1 GCA_905234515.1 uncultured Selenomonas sp. | reverse complement strand
CCTTCACCTGGGCACCGCCCTTCTGGGCCTGCTGCTGATCCTTGCCGCAGCCTGCCAGCACCAGGGCTGCAGTCAAAGCTGCCACCAAAGCCAGGGCCTTCTTGTTTTTCGTCAAAAACAACACAAAAAACCTCCTTTTATAAATAATACCCACTTACCTTCCATTTCAGGGAATAGTAAATAAGTGTTTACTATCAATGGATTATATAGTATAGTATTGCTAAGGAAAAGTCAAGAACCGTACAGAAAAACCATACCAAGGAGGAATGGAAATGACCTTGGCAAATCCTACAAACGCCCTTTCCCAAAACTTCATAGAAATGCTGATGCTCATACATTTAAATATTTTCCGCAACAAGCACCTCCCCCTGCCCCTAAACCAGTACGGCCTACTGATGGTCATTCATACGGAAGGCCCCATCACCAACAACCGGGCCAGCGAAATCCTGAAGATTTCCAAGCAACAGATGAGCAGTGTGGCCGAAAGGCTGGTGCAGCAGGGCTATATCAACAAGACCCCCGATAAAGAAGACCGCAGGCGCTGCCTGCTGAAGCTTACCCCAAAGGGATTGCAGGTCATAGCTGACCAGAATACCTACGTGCGCCACCGCTTCGACGACAACCTCTCCAACCTCTCCAAGAAGGAGCAGGAAAAACTGGACAACGCCATAGACTGTCTGAAGAACTCCATCGAAGCCATGTTTGCCAAACAGGGCTGAAAGCAAAGAGAACCGGATTACCTGGGATTCCATGGTATTCCGGTTCTTTTTTATTCCTCCCTAGGAAAGCTCCAATACATCAAGATCATCCGGCACGAAGATATTTCCGTGGTAGTATTTCGCCGCCTCGGCACTGTAATCCTGCTTGCGGGTATCAATATGCTTATCTTCTGTATGGTAGAGCACCAGATTCTTTACTCTCAGCTCCTCAGCCAGCTCACTGGCCTCCTTGACGGTGCTGTGGTTCTTCTCGTAGGGCTTGAAGACCTCCCGGTCCTCATAGCGGCAGAAGGCCTCTGCCAGCAGCCAGTCCGCCCCTTCTGCATACTGACGGCTGTGCTCGTTGTAGGGCTCATCCCCCAGGCACACAAAATTCATGCCCTCAGGGAAAATCAGCTGATAGCCGAACTGCTTGGCCTTGGTGGAAAGGATATCAAAGGCCGTGAGCTTGCCAAAGGGAAGCTCCACACTTTCGCCATCCTTAAGCTCATGAACCAGGATATCTGTTCCCACCCGGGCAAAGTCCTTCTTCTTCAGGGTCATCTTGGTCATGGTCATGAGCATTTCCTTCACCACATCATGGCAGTAGATGTGGAACTGCCCCTCAAACTTCCCCTTGTTCATCAGGTCAGCCACTTTCCGCATAACCCAGATAACCCCCAGCACATGGTCAGTATGGCCATGGGTCACAAACATGTGATGGCAGTCCTGATACTTGAAAGGCGTCTCCTCCAGCTGACGCAGGATGCCGTTGCCGCCCCCTGCATCCGTCAGAAAAAGCCCCTGCTCCGTCTCCAGGTAAAAGCAGGTATTGAAGCACTTGGTGGCCATGGCAAAGCCGGTCCCCAAAACATACATCTTCCTCACAGCAACTCCTCCTTAGTGCTCTGCCATCAGGCACTCAGCCTCTCCCATAAGGGTATAATCTCCCATGCCCACAGGCAGGAATACTGTCTCCCCCTTGGCAAGATCCATTTCTTCCTCACCTGCTTCCAGCCTGATACTGCCTGAAAGCACCGTCAAAGACCGGAAGGATTCCTCAGGTGCCTTAAACTCCACAGCCTCCCAGTCCTTAAGCTCCAGATGGTAAGTCGTAAAATAGTCGCATTTGGCCAACAGGGAAAGTTTGCAGCCCTTCACCAAATCAATCTCTGCCAAGGGGCTGGTATTAAGTTCCAAAGGCTTTCTGCCTGTCACATCCAGCGCCTTTTCAATATGAAGTTCCCTAGGCTTGCCATCTGCCCCCACCCGGCCATAATCATAGACACGATAGGTGGAATTGGAACTCTGCTGCACCTCGCAGATGAGAATCCCTGCCCCGATGGCGTGGAGAGTGCCCGCCTCAATGAAGAACACATCACCCTTATGCACCGGCACCTGGCGGCACACTTCCAGCAAAGTGTTATTCTCTATGCGTTCCTTGAATTCCTCCCGGGAAATCTCCTTGGCAAAACCGTAAATAAGCCGGGCCCCAGGCTCGGCATCCATTACATACCACATCTCCGTCTTGCCCTGCTCACCTTCTACCCTGGCAGCGTACTCATTGTCCGGATGAACCTGGACGGAAAGGCTGTCCTTGGCATCTATGAACTTTATAAGGAGAGGAAACTCCTGCTGGCTCTGGCACCGAGGCCCCAGAATCTGCCGGCCCTCACGTTCTATATAGGCTGCCAGGGTAAGCCCCTTATCCCTGCCCTCGGCAATGATGCTCTCCCCGTCCTTATGGCAGGACAGCTCCCAGCTCTCCGCCACCTTCTCCATCTCAGATGCCTTGCCGTACTCCTCCCGTAAACGGGTACCTCCCCAGAGATAGTCCTTCAAAGGTGCCTGCAGCTTGATTGGATAAAGCATTTGATTTCCTCCCTTTTCTCTGTCAATATTTCCATTCTAAAACAAGACGGGGATTTTTTCCACCGACAAATCTGTTAAAATAAAAGTAACAGTGAAAAAACAAGGAGCCGTGTCCATGAATAATAAAACTTTATCCTGCCTGGCGGAAAAGCTGGAAAGAAAAAGGGACCTGCAAGATGAAGAATTTGCCGCCCTGTTGGAGGAAGACCTCCCTGGCTTTAGCCAGGAGCTTGCCCGCCGGGCCAGGGTTGTGCGGGAAAAATACTATGGCAAGGGAGTGTATATCCGGGGGCTGATTGAATTCACCAACTACTGCCGCAACAACTGCCTTTACTGTGGCATCCGCCGGGGCAACGAAAAGGCCCAGCGTTACCGTCTGAGCCAGGAGGAAATCCTGGCCTGCTGTGAGGAGGGCTACGCCCTGGGCTTCCGCACCTTTGTGCTGCAGGGGGGAGAGGACAGTTATTTCACTGATGACAGGCTGGAACAGCTAATACAATCCATCAAAAAAAGCCATCCCGACTGCGCCGTCACCCTGTCCATCGGTGAACGGGAAAAAGACAGCTATGCAAGGCTCTTTGCAGCAGGAGCGGACCGCTATCTGCTGCGGCATGAAACAGCAGACCGGGCACACTATGAAAGCCTGCACCCGGCGGAAATGTCCCAGGCACACCGGCTGCAATGCCTGCGCGACCTTAAAGACATCGGCTATCAGGTTGGCTGCGGCATGATGGTGGGCTCCCCGGGACAGACCGCTGCCTGCCTTATCAAAGACCTGCGCTTCCTGCAGGAACTCCAGCCGGAAATGGTGGGCATCGGCCCCTTTATCCCCCAGGCTGACACCCCCCTGGGCCATGCCCCGGCGGGCACAGCTGAGCTGACTTTAAGGCTGCTCTCTCTTATCCGCCTGCTGCTGCCCAAAGTCCTTCTGCCTGCCACCACCGCTCTGGGCACCATCGACCCCCAGGGCCGGGAAAAGGGACTTCTCTCCGGAGCCAATGTGCTGATGCCCAACCTCTCTCCTGCCTCGGTGCGGAAAAAATATGCCCTCTACGACAACAAAATCTGCACTGGAGACGAAGCAGCCCAATGCGTTGCCTGCCTGGGCCAGCGCTTATCCTCCACAGGCTATCATCTGGAGATTGCCAGGGGCGACCATCCAGGCTTTCAAACGATTAAATGAACGCAAATAAGGCGCAAGCTATTTCCCCTGGGGAACATAACTTGCGCCTTATCTTATTTTGTCAGCTTTTCCATTTGGCAAGAGCCATCCTGGCAGCCTGCTGCTCGGCAGCTTTCTTGCTGCGCCCGGAGCCTTCCCCGTAGGGCACACCGTTCACCAGCACCCGGCTGGTAAAGACCTTGGCATGGGCAGGGCCTGATTCCCCTGCCTCTTCGTAGGTGATGACCTTATCCGGATTCCTGTGCACCACTTCCTGAAAAGTAGTCTTGTAATCCGTCATTATTTCGCCAATACGGCTTGCCTCGGCAAATTCACGGGCAAGCTGCCGCAGCACATAATCCTGCGCTGCCTCCCACCCCTGGTCCACCGCCTCGAAGGCATCCTCCAGATTGGTCTGGCGGTCGCGGCCGCCTCCCATTTCCTCACCACGGCCCAAAAGAAGATGTTCTCCCAGTTTCAAATCTCTGGCCAGCCTGGCCAGGGTCTCCGAACGGACAATGCTGGCCCGTATCTTGGTGAGCTCACCTTCGGGCAGACGGGAAAAATGACGATAAAGATAAGTGCTGGAGGCAAGCTCCAGCACAGCATCTCCTAAAAATTCGAGACGTTCATTATGGTCAATCTTCCTTTTGGACTCGTTGGCGAAAGAGGTATGGGTCAGGGCCTGGTTCAACAGCTCCAGGCGGCTGAACTTCACCCCCAGAGCCTCTGCCAGGGACATGAGCTCCTCACGCCTGGCTTCCGAAAGGGATTCTGACATAACCTCTCCTTATTCTGCGTACTTCTTCAGCACCAGGCAGGCATTGTGGCCGCCAAAACCGAAGGAGTTGGACATAGCAGCCCGGACAGTCTTAGCCTTGGCCTTGTTGGGCACATAGTCCAAATCCAGTCCTTCATCAGGTGTCTCATAGTTCATGGTAGGAGGCATCATATCGTTCTCCACGGTCAGCGCGGTGGCAATGGCCTCCACACCGCCGGCAGCGCCCAGCAGATGGCCGGTCATGGACTTGATAGAGGAAACGGATACGTTCTTGGCAGCCTCGCCCCAAACAGCCTTGATGGCCTCGCTCTCACCCTCGTCATTCAGGTGGGTGGAGGTACCATGAGCGTTTACATAATCAACCTCGTCAGCCTTCAGTCCTGCATCATCCAGAGCCAGCTGCATGCACTTGGCCTGGTAGGTGCCATGGGGAGCAGGGCTGGTCATGTGGTAAGCATCGGAATTGGCGCCGTAGCCAACAACTTCAGCATAGATATGAGCGCCGCGAGCCTTGGCATGCTCCAGGCTCTCCAGCATCACGATGCCGGCACCCTCGCCCATGACGAAACCGCTGCGGTTCTTGTCAAAGGGACGGGAAGCATGGGCAGGATCATCATTGTGATCCATGCAAAGGGCCTTCATGGCAGCAAAGCCAGCCACAGCAGCCTCAGAAATGCAGGCCTCGGTGCCGCCGGCCAGCATGGCATCAGCGTCGCCGCGCTGAATCACGCGGAAAGCATCGCCGATGCAGTTAGTGCCCGTAGCGCAGGCGGTAACCACACACTCGGAGGGGCCGTGAAGGCCGAACTGAATAGCCACATGGCCAGTGGCCAGGTTGGCAATCATCATAGGGATGAAGAAGGGACTAATACGGGAAGGGCCCTTGGCAAAGAGCTTCTCATACTGGCTGTGCATGGTCTCTATGCCACCGATACCAGCGCCGATGTAAGTACCGATACGGTCACAGTCTTCCTTCTCCAGGTCAATCTTGGCATCTTCGATAGCCAGCTTGGCAGCGGCCACAGCGAACTGGGCATAGCGGTCCATGCGCTTGGCTTCCTTCTTGTCGATGAAAGCAGTAGGATCGAAATCCTTCACCTCGCCGGCAATCTGGGCGCCATACTCGGAAGCGTCGAAACGGGTAATCTTCTCAATGCCGTTCTTGCCCTCCAGCAGGTTCTTCCAGAATTCATCCTTGCCAATACCCACAGGGGTAATTGCCCCCAGGCCGGTGATAACTACGCGATTGCTCAAAATAATATCTCCTCTCGCAATTTATTGCCAGTTCAATAATCAATAGAATAGGGCGCGCAAAGCACGCCCCCTTTTCATCTTAGATTGCCGCCACCTCAGCCTTGAGCTGGGCAAAGATATCATGCACGCTCATGATGCTCTTGATGGTGGGCAGACGTTCACCTGTGAAGACCAGACCGGTTTCCACATCACCCTGCTGAGCCCTGATAAGGGAGCGGATAATGCAGAAATTATGCTTGCAGGCCTTCAGGCAGGCATCACAGGTCGTTGGCGGCACAGGCCCCTCCAGCACCTTGGCGGTGAAGGGAGTGCGCACGGCGCGCCCTGGAAGTCCCACAGGACTATGGATAACCACTACGTCCTCGGGCTTGGATTTCAGATAATATTCCTTCAGGGCCGGCGCTCCATTAGCCTCCTCAGAAGCAGCAAAGCGTGACCCCATCTGGACGCCATTGGCGCCCATGTTTATCAAATCAACGACATCCTGGCCGGAAAGTACACCGCCGGCTGCAATCACCGGCAGCTTCACAGCTGCACGGATATCCGGGATAAGTTCCCTCACAGAGGTATCAGTACCCAGATGGCCGCCGGCCTCTTTGCCTTCTACCACAATGGCAGTAGCGCCAAGACGCTCGGAAATCTTTGCCAATTTAACTGACGATACAATCGGTACGATAGGCGTGCCAGATTCCTTGCCCAGGCCGAACATATCACGGGAGAACCCCGCACCAGCTACCACCAGGTCAATGCCCTCATCGATTGCAGTCTTCACTACCTCTGCAAAGTCGCGGGCAGCCACCATGATGTTGATGCCGATAATGCCTTTGGTAAGGGAACGAGCCAGTCTGATCTCATAGCGCAGTTCGTCATGGGACATTCCGGATGCAGCAATGAGCCCAATGCCGCCCTCGTTAGCTACCGCAGCAGCCAGACGAGCCGTTGACAGACGAATCGCCATTCCTCCTTGGACAATAGGCATTTTTGCGATTTTCGTGCCAATTTTCAGCTCTGGAAGCTTCAATGTTACTCCTCCAATCAATCTCCCCTCTTGACAAAATCCCGCGAAATAAAATTCACGGGATTTTTCAAAAGGTAAGACGCCCAAAACTATTGTCAGTCTTTGTTCTGGTCGATGTAAGTCACTACATCCTGAACCGTCTTGATCTTCTCAGCAGCCTCATCGGGAATCTCAATGTTGAATTCCTCCTCGAAAGCCATGATCAGCTCCACGATATCCAGGGAATCAGCACCAAGATCATCGATGAACGTAGACTCGATTGCTACCTCATCAGCCTCAACACCCAGCTGTTCAACCACGATATCTCTAACTTTATCAAAAGTTGCCATGAAATTTCACCTCCTTATAAAAATCTTCTTATAGATAATATCACATTACCATGCCACCGTCTACATTGACGATCTGGCCAGTGATATAAGAAGCAGAATCGCTCACCAGGAAAAGTACCGCATTTGCCACATCCTCAGGGGTTCCCTCACGCTTCAAGGGGATAGTGCCCAAGACTGCCTCCTTGGCCTTGTCCGTCATGGCATCTGTCATATCCGTGGCAATGAAGCCAGGAGCAACCATGTTCACGGTGATGCCGCGGGCAGCCAGTTCCTTGGCGGCAGATTTGGAGAATCCAATGACGCCAGCCTTGGAAGCCGCA
>CAJOIN010000171.1 GCA_905234515.1 uncultured Selenomonas sp. | reverse complement strand
GGCGTGTGCTGACGGCCAATAAGCTGCAAGGTGCGCTGCTGCATGGTCTGGGGATTCACACTGACCCTGGAGACCTGCAGCCTTCTCATGGCTGCGATTTTCCCCGGCGTAATGCTGTCCGGGCGCCCTGCCTCCACCGTGAACTCTGCCGTATCAGGCCCATAGAAAGCATTATATACCATTTCCAGCATTTCGGCAAAGAAATTGTCCGGCAGGCTGGTGGGGGTGCCGCCGCCCACATAGATATTCTGCACCTTAAAGCCGAAACGGGCCACCGCCTCCCGCACGCTTTCCAAATCCCGCCGGAAGACCTGCATGAATTCCCTGAGCTTTTTCTCACCCGGCAGGATATGCGCCGGAAAGGAGCAGTACAGGCAGCGGGTCAGGCAGAAGGGGATGCCCACATAGATGCTGACTGTTTTATCATCGGAAGTCTCCAGAAAGGGCAACTGACGGAAGGCCATGGGCACGATGATATTGGCTTTCTCCGGGCTGCAGGCATAGTCTTCCTGTATGCGCGCCAGTATTTCCTGCTGACTGCCGCCCCCTCTTATCCAGCGGTGGATAATTTTGGTAGGGCGCACCCCGTGAAGTATCCCCCAGGGGGCCGCCTCCGCTCCTAAATGCTCTCTGAAAATGTGGTAAAGATTCAGCTTGATAAGCCTGTGGCGGGCAGCGGCTTCCCGCTCGTCACCCTTCCCATTGTCTTGGAAGCTGTACTCCTGCATATTTCCTTGCAGGTCAAAGAGCATCAATCGGCTTTCCACCGTTACGCCCTTGCCTGTGCCGTCCACCGAAGGAGTCAGCTGATGGTTCACCACAGAAAGCTGCAGGTAGTCAGCTTCTCCCCGTGAGCCAATTATCTCCACCTTGAAAAGGTTGAGGATTTCCCGGACTATCTTTGATATAACCTCCTGATTGCTGTTCAGGGTAAAGGTCTTAATCCTCACTGTCTGCCTGACACTCCTTGCAGATGCCAAAGAACTTCACTTGATGATCAAGAATCTTGAAGCCGGATTTATTGCATATATCCTGCTCTAAATCGTCCAGCAAATCTTCCTCAAACTCAATGACCTTGTTACACTTGGTGCAAATCAAGTGGTGATGATGGTGAGCCTTGGGATTGCTGGTATTTACCTCATAACGGCTGCAGCCATCGCCAAATTCCATCTTCTGGAGAATCCCCAAAGTAGAAAGGAGCTCCAGGCTCCTGTACACCGTAGCCAGTCCGATTTCTGCACGGCTGTCCCGCAAAAGGCCGTGCACATCCTCAGCACTCAAATGCTCCCCGGGATGATCCAGGAAAATCTGCAGGACAATCTGACGCTGTGGTGTCATCTTATGCTGACGCTCCTGCAGTTTCTTCTTCAAATAATCCATGTCAATATTCTTTGGCATGATCAAAACCTCTTTCCCAGTATTAATAAACCCCTAGAGCTCTCCGCAACAATATACTCAAATAAAGTTATTATAACGCCATTATTCAGATTTTGTCTACAGACAAAATTACCTATCAGCGTTTCAACGAGAATATTTTCTCGTTATAACGCCGTTATTCAGATTTTGTCTATAGACAAAATCTCCTGTTTTTTACTGGATTCCCTGTACCGCCGCCTGGGCATCCTCACTATTCATGAGAATTTCCCGGGGTTTGCTGCCCACATTGGGGCCTACGATTCCCAGTTCCTCCATGGCATCTATAAGGCGGGCTGCCCTGGTGTAGCCAACCCGGAAACGACGCTGAACAGAGCTGGTGGAAGCCTGGCCGGTGCTGAGTACCAGATTTACAGCCTCTGCCAAGAGCTCATCCTGCTTGGGCTCCTTGCTGCCCTTGCCTTTTTCTGCCTCCTCCGCTTCTGCTGCGGCACGCTCCGTAAAGTTCACCAAGTCTTCATTGGTCTCTGCCTCCTGCCCCTGAGAACGAATGAAATCAAGCAAATGCTCTACTTCCTCATCACTGATAAAGGCCCCCTGCACACGCCGTGGCTTAGAAGAGCCCACAGGATAGAAAAGCATATCTCCCTTGCCCAGAAGTTTCTCCGCGCCACTCCTGTCCAGAATAGTACGGGAATCTATCTGGGAGGATACTGCGAAGGAAATGCGGGAAGGAATATTGGCCTTGATAATGCCTGTGATGACATCCACTGAGGGACGCTGGGTGGCCAGCACCATGTGGATGCCGGCTGCACGAGCTTTCTGGGCCAGACGGCAAATGGCATCCTCCACATCGTGGGGAGCCACCATCATAAGGTCTGCCAACTCATCGATGATGATGACGATGGCAGGCATCTTCTGGTCAGGGAAGTGCTCATTGAAGCCTGCCATGTTGCGGACCCCATGGTCGGCAAAGCTGGCATAACGCTTCTCCATTTCCTGCACCGCCCAGTTCAGCACTGAGGCCGCCTTTTTGGCATCCGTAACTACGGGCACCATGAGATGGGGAATGCCGTTGTAGCCGGAGAGCTCCACCATCTTGGGGTCAATGAGGATGAACTGCACCTCATCGGGCTTGGCTTTGAAGAGTATACTGGTTATCAAGGTGTTGATGCACACGGACTTGCCGGAACCAGTGGCGCCTGCCACCAGCAAATGTGGCATTTTCCCCAGGTCTGCGAAGATGGCCTGTCCACCGATGTCCATGCCCAGGCCCACGGTAAGCCGTGATTTGGCCTTGGCAAACTTCTCGTTTTCCAACACCTCCCGCAGCTGCACACCTTCCAGTTCCTTGTTAGGCACCTCAATGCCAATGGCAGCCTTGCCGGGGATGGGCTCAATGCGCACAGAGAAGGCTGCCAGGCTCAAGGCTAGATCCTCGGCCAGATTGGTAATCTTGCTAACCTTCACTCCAGGTGCAGGCTCCAGCTCATAGCGGGTGACCGCCGGACCATGGCAGGCATTGAGTATTTTAGCCTTCACATGGAAATTCTCCAAAGTCTGCTGCAGAGTACGGGCATTTTCCTCAATTTCCTTTTTCATAGCAGCATTCTTATGCTTGACCTGCTTGGAAAGGATTTGTTCCACTTTCGGAATCTCGTAAGGCTTCTTGGGCTTCTCAGCAGGAGCATTGCCTGCAGCAGAAGCTTCTGCTTTGGCCATGGCTGCCAAGGTTTCTGCCGAAGCGGCCTCGACCTCAGACACCGCCGCTCTGGCAGTCATAGCTCCCAGGCTGGCAGCCTCAGCCTCCTGGGCAGAGATTTCTTCCTGATTAGAGAAAGCCTCAGGCTCCCCACCCCGTTCCTCGCCACCTCTGCCGCCATAGTTGATGGTAAAAGCAGGGGTTTCTGGCATTGGGGCCTCCTCCTTGACCACAGCGTCAAAGGAGAAGTTATCCTGAGAATCAGGGCTGGCAGATTCCTTAACATCAGCAGGTTCGGAGAAACGGCCATCCTTCTCCTGGTTGTAGAAGGAATTCTTCACGGTGGACTTCACAGCTTCAACCACCTGTTCTTCCACTTTGCCCCCTACCTCTGCCACTTTGCTGGTGGTAGCAGCCAAGGCCGTGCCAGCAGCGCTGGCCCCCTTGACGGCAGTTTCCTTGGTCTTAAGCACCCCTGCCCCCAGGGACCAGGTGGTGGATAGGAGCACAGAGCCGATAACGCCTGCTCCCAAAAGGACTATGGCCCCATCCATCCCGAAAAATTTCCGCAGGATGAGCAGCAAACCTCCCCCCAGAAGCCCGCCCCCTTCCGGCAGACTGAGAGGAAGAATTTCCTCTCCTTCAGGAATAACAAAATGATGCCACATAGCCAAAAGGGACACAAAGAGAAGACCCAAGCCGAAAAAGCGCAGAGAATAGCGCAGCCCGCAGTGTTTGGTTATATACTGATAGCCAGCCAGCAGAATTACTACTGTCACCAGAACTGCTCCCATCCCAAATAGATAGCGCAGAACTTTAGCAAAGTACAATCCTACAAAGCCCACATTCAAATCAAAAAGGCCCCCTAAGGAGATAAGCCCAGCAGCCACAAAGGCCAGGCCAAGCAGTTCATAACGGCGGCTGGGATTGCTTGAAACGGGACTGCCTCCCTTGGCGGATTTTCTTTTGCCGGTCCGTGTGCCATTAGTCTTCTTAGCCAATACATCACCTCATTTCCACAACTTGTTGTAAAACTATTTGCAATGACCTCAAAATAAATCCGCCCTTAAAAAC
>CAJOIN010000170.1 GCA_905234515.1 uncultured Selenomonas sp. | reverse complement strand
CTCGCCCTCACCGGCAGGAGGGCTGAGTAACTCCTGCTGATTCATATACTGGCTTAATTCCTGGCGGATGCTTCTGCCCTGCTCCTGGATAACCTCGGAGGCAGCCTCTCCCGTGGCATCCAGATAGAGCTTGCTGGGTCTGAGAGCCGTGGGCAGGGGCGTATAGAGGCAGTTGACGGGCAGGGTCTGCACCCTGTCACCCAGGCAGCGGCTGCGCAGGAAGCCCAGCAGGTAGGAAGTGCTGTCCTGCTCCAGGCTGTAGAAATTCGTATGGGCAGTCTCTCCCCCGGCGGCTGCCAGCAGGGCACTGCTGCCGTGGCCCCAGAGATCTATCAGGGTATCGCCTGTCTCGATGCCCAGCAGCCCCAGGGCCAGCCTGTCCACCTCCGGGGGCAGGAGTTTCCTGCCAGGGCGCGGGTTTTCATCAACCGGCCAGCAGGCCGAGAGGGCTGAGAGGACATCCTCAGGGAAAGTATCGGTCAAAGTCTCTATGGTTTTACGAAACTTATGACCTGTGTCCTGCAAGACAGATAAAAGGCCCGGTGCCTTGGGGATGGCATGAAGCCTCTCATCTGCCTCGGCAGAGGAGAGTTTATAGCAATAGTAGGCAATAAAGAGGATTGTGGCCTGCTGCAGGGGGGTGGCCTGAGCCCCGGCCAGCACTTCCTCTGCGGCGACGTGATGCTCCTGCCAGAGCTTGCGTGCATGTATCATATCCATACCTCTTTTCATTGAAAGTTTTTTGAAAACCGCATACTTCCCCAATAGACATTTCGCCCCAGGCAAGGAGTATTCCTGCTGCTATACTCTTTAAAGGAAAAAAGTTCCTCTCATGATGCCATATTCCCCCCACCATCCTCAAGAGGGTCCCCCGCCCCCTAGGGGGCGGACTTTTGCTGCGCTGCGCAGAAGGCAACGGTAATCCCGCGCCCAGGGATGGGCGCTGCCACCCTCGTTCTCCAAGGAAGGAAGCAAGGGCGGCAGTTTTCTTTGGTTACTACGAAATCTTAGCAAG
The DNA here is from genome assembly GCA_905234515.1 of uncultured Selenomonas sp. Taxonomy (GTDB): domain Bacteria; phylum Bacillota; class Negativicutes; order Selenomonadales; family Selenomonadaceae; genus Selenomonas_B. The sequence goes on along the minus strand of CAJOIN010000170.1, from coordinate 3,143 downwards.
CGCAAGCCGTAGGCGTAGCGGGAGCTTAGATTTCGTGTAAGGGCGTGTGGACACCGAAGGTGTCCAGTAAGTTTACTTTCTTTGTCCACACAAAGAAAGTAACACCACGAGCCTATCTTCTGTGTCTTTTCTTTAGCCGCTTGCGGATTTCCTCCCACTGGTGGATAAAGAATTTGTCCGGATAGATTTTGTCATAGCGCACATCTATGACCTCGTAGTCTGCATTGCGGTTGTAGGTGTGGAGGTACTGGAGCCTGCCGTTGTCGGGGCTGACCTCAAGATCCTGCATATGTACCTGGCGGATCTCCCTTTCCTCAAAACGCTCCCGGTCGAAATGCTCCACTTCAAAGACATGCAGATACTCACCGTAGACCCCCTGCCTGCATTCCTGCACCACATGGCGCCACTTCTCCCCCGCCCGGTAGAAGGTGCCGCCGGGACGCTCCCGGCACCAGTTGCCCTGGGGAAAGATTTCTTCCAGCCTGCCTGAGTCCATGTGCAGGTGAAAGATGCGATTGCGTGAGTCCTGGGGCTCTGTCTGGTCATAGGTGAGGATAAAGAAGCCGTCTTCCGTGGGATAGAGGGCGTGATCCACCAGTTCCCTGCCCTCCAGCAGCACCCCGCTAAGCTCCCAGTCATAGGGGAACCTCCGCGCCCGGTAGAGCCGTAGCTGTCCGCTCTGGCAGGTCTCCGGCAGCATGTACCAGGCCCCCTGCCACTGAAAGACATTGGGGAAGGACATATGGAAGGGCTCTCTGATAACCGTCCTGAATTTCCCTATGCGCCCCTGCTCCACCCTGGCTACCGCGATTTCCCCGTCCACATGGTAGGAGTGCAAAAGCTCCACGAAAACATAGGTATTTTTCCCCTCGCTGCAGACAAAGGGGTCGGCGTACCATTTCAGGGGGCTGGGATATTTCACCCGAAAGGGCTGATCCTCCGCCCCCAGGGGCCTGATGGCCACTCCGTAGGCCACCCGCTTGCAGAGTTTGTGCAAGAAGCTGCTCTTAGCCAAGTCTAGTCCTCCCGGTTTATTTCAAGATGGCGCTGATTTTTTCCTGTATCTGCCTGTCCACTTCATCCTGGAAGGCGAAGCGCTTGCGGTAGACGGCCCGCTTGCGGGTGGGAATCTCCTCCTCGGTCTTGCGGGTCTCCGTCAGGGGGATTTCGTAGAATCTTGCGTCCTCTGTCACATGGCCCCCCGCTTCTTCCCAGAAGTCGCCGAAGTCCGTTTTCAGCTTGCGATCAAGGCGCAGGTGATTATTGGCATAATAGCCCTGGTTGGAGACGGCATAGATATGCTGCATCCCCATGGCCCTGGCGGCGGCCTGGGTCATGTAGAGAATAAGGTTCTTGGTGCGGTAGCGGTGGGAACGCTTGGTGATTTCCTTCACCACATCACGGGCGTTTTCCATATTGGGGCCCTGCATGGCGCCGATATAGAGGGAAGCGTCCCCCTGCTTGTCAAAGCCCAGCCAGAACATCATCTGGTAGAGGTCTTCCCTCTCCAGGGTCATTTTCAGGGTCATCAGCCCCTCCTTGCGCTGGCCGTCCTCGAAGTTCAGCATGGCCCTCCAGCTGATATCCTCATAGGGGGATTCCCAGATAATGTATTCCCCGTTGCGCTTGCCCAGTCTCACTGCGTATTCGGGCCTAAAGAGCCGCTGCAGCAGGATGAAATGATTCTTCACCAGGGCAACTCTCTCCTCAAAGGAGGAACCGGCGTAGAAAAAGCCACGGGTCACCTGCTCTATGGGAAAGGGATTATCCGCCAGTATCTCCGCCCGCCCCCCGTCCTGCAGGAACCAGTCATAGAGGGCCTGCATCCTGCGCTGGTGCCGAAGGGCCCTCATGCAGAAAGTCCAATACCTGCGCTTTTCCCGCCAGTTGGAGAGGTCGTATATCTGCCTCCCCAGCCGTTGCCATTCCTTTAACATTCTTAGCCCCCGCAGTCTCAAAAGTTATCATCGCAGCGCTTTTTGCCATGCCTCTGTCATCAGCTCCGGGTAGTCCCGGCACAGCTCGTCCATAAAGATGCGCCAGTATTTTTCCGCCCGCTTCCTGGCCAGGAAGTCCACATAATACTCCAGAGGCAGCCTGGCGGAGGTGCCGATATTATCTATGATGCGCACCCTGTCCTCCGTGGGAGAGACACGCTGCACCAGAAAATTATCCGGGTCCATGCCCGCCGCGAAGAACCGCTCCGCCAAAAATTCCCGGTGGAAGTCCTGCAAGATGCGCAGCAGGCGGCTCTTTTCCTTCTCCGTACCCTCCCCGGCACAGTGCTCCAGCAGGGAAAGGAGAGTAGGGCTGCTGCTGCCGTCATAGTCAATGATGCGCTCAAAGATATAGCCCCGGCCCTCAGAGGTATCCGCTTCCCCCAGGTATTTGGTCAGAAGCGGCATCTGCTCCGCCCTGCTGCCCAGAGCCCTGCGGTAACCAAATTCCCGCTCCAGATCCTCATCCGGCTCACGAAAGACCACCTTGACGCAAAGATGCTCGTCCCCTGGGTGTATCCAAACTTTCTTGTGATTGCCATCTCCCAGGAATAAATCATCCGTAAGCTGCAGTTTAGCCAAAATACAACATCTCCGTCCGGCTTCTCATTTCCCCGTGCCCTCGGCGATAATGGCCTCCAGGCGGGGAATGACCTGTCTGTAATCGCAGTGCTCCCGCACGAAGCGGGCACCTGCCTCCCCCATGCGCTCCGCCTCCTGGGGGCTATCGAAAAGCTCCAGGACTTTTTCGGCGTAGGCCGCCGCATCTTCCACCGGCACCCTGTAGCCCGTGTCCCCGTCAAAAATCAGATCCTCGCAGCCCCCGATATCCGAAACCACCGCCGGCAGGCCGCTGCACATGGCTTCCAGCAGGGAGGTGGGCAGGCCCTCATGCCGGGAAGGGAAGATGTAGACATCCGCCAGCCGGTAAAATTCCTGGGGGTGCTCCTGCTCCCCGCATACCCTGACACTGCCCTCCTGCTGTTCTCCCATCTCTTTAAGAGCTGCCAGGAGCTCATGCTTGCCGCCCCCCACCACAAAGAGGCGGGCCTCCGGGCGGCGGGCATGTACCAGGGGCCAGAGCTTCAGCAGGGTGTCGATGCCCTTGTTCAGCACCACCCTGGCGCAGAAAAGGAGCACCGGTGT